>JAJRCP010000104.1 GCA_028678885.1 Methanomicrobiales archaeon | reverse complement strand
CAGGTTCGTATCGAAGATGCGAGCTATGCCAATGAGATCTTTGTAAAGTTGATGGGTGAGGACGTGGAAGCACGGAAAGACTTCATCAAGCGGCATGCGAAAGAGGTGACGAACCTTGACATCTGAGATCTCGAACCCAGCCATGGTCCGAGAGATTGTACAAGTGGTCATCGAGGAAGAGATGAAATCTTCCTATATCGATTACGCGATGAGCGTGATCATTGGCCGTGCCATTCCCGATGTGAGGGATGGATTAAAACCAGTTCACCGTCGATCGCTCTTCGCCATGTGGGAAATGGGGAACACTCATGACAAGCCCTTTAAAAAGAGCGCTCGTATAGTAGGGGAGGTGATGGGCAAGTACCATCCGCATGGTGACACTGCCATCTACGATTCCATCGTAAAGATGGCCCAGCCTTTCTCCTATCGCTATCCTCTGGTGGAAGGACAGGGGAATTTCGGTTCCATCGATGGGGATGCTGCTGCTGCAATGCGATATACGGAGGTAAGACTCTCACCCGTTGCAGAAGAGCTTCTCCAAGATATCGAGAAGGAAACGGTGGGTTTCGTCCCGAATTTTGATGGTTCTCTGAAAGAACCGGTTGTCCTTCCTGCCCGGGTGCCAAACCTTCTGATCAACGGGTCAAGTGGGATCGCTGTGGGAATGGCCACAAATATGCCTCCTCATAATCTGGGTGAGGTTTGCCGGGCGGTTGCAGCCTACATCGATAACCCTCAGATTACGGTAGATGAACTACTCGACATCATACCCGGGCCTGATTTCCCAACCGGTGGAGTGATTATGGGAAAGGCAGGGATCCGCGATGCCTACCTGAATGGACAGGGGAAGCTGACCGTTCGGGGTATCGCTGATATTGAAGTAGGGAAGAAGAGTGACCGGATCATCATCACTGAACTGCCCTTCCAGGTAAATAAGGCCCGTCTGATTGAACACATTGCCACACTTGTCAAGGAGAAACGGATCGAAGGAATCGCTGATTTGCGGGATGAATCCGATAAAGAAGGACTTCGTGTGGTTATAGATATCCGAAAAGGGGCGATGCCGGAAGTGATCCAGAACCAGCTCTTCAAACATACCGCGCTCGAGACCACGTTCGGGATCATCAATCTGGCGATTGTGGACAACCAACCACGGTACCTGCCCCTTCCCCTCCTTCTGCAGCACTTCGTAGACCATCGGGTGCTGGTGATACGAAAACGGTCGCTCTTTGACCTAAAGAAGGCCTTGGATCGGGTTCATATTCTACAAGGTCTCCTCCTTGCTCTCTCTCAGATCGATGCGATTATCACAGTAATTAGGGCATCTGAGGATGCAGAGAAAGCGAAAGAGGCGCTGATCACCCGGTTTGCTCTTGACGACTCTCAGGCAACTGCAATCCTCCAAATGCAGCTCCGGAGACTCGCAGCACTGGAACGACAGAAGATACTGGAGGAAAAAGCTGCCCTGGAGAAGGAGTGCGCCCTGCTGCAAACACTACTTTCTGATGATAAGAACATCAGAGAGGAGATCAAGAGAGAGCTGGTGTTACTCCAGGATCAGTTCGTAGATCCCCGGCGCACCCGACTTAGTGATGAGATTATCAACCTAGAGAAAAAGGACCTGATTGAGGATAAACCCGTGCTGGTCAGCCTTACGGCACTCAATTATATCAAGAGAATGGATCTGGATACCTACCGCCAACAGAGAAGGGGAGGACGGGGTATTGCTGGCATGGGAACCCGGGAGGAAGATGTGGTGGAGAATGTGTTCATTGGATACACCCATGATTATCTTCTCTGCTTCACGAATCGGGGCCGGGTCTACTGGCTGAAAGTGTATGATACTCCTGAAGGAACCCGCACGAGCCGGGGGAAAGCGATTATCAACCTGCTTAACCTGAAAGAGGAGCGGGTGAGTGCGGTAATCCCGATCCGGGAGTTCCAGAAAGACCGCTATCTCTTCTTTGCCACGAAATACGGACAAGTCATGAAGATACCGGTGGAAGAGTTTTCCCGTCCCCGGCCTTCCGGAATCAACGCGATCTCGATTCGGGCACATGATGAATTGATGGATGTAAAGATCACCAATGGAGTGATGGAGATCGTTCTGACCACTGAACAGGGGCGGAGCCTTCGATTCCATGAACAAACTGTGCGACCCCATCACCGCAATACTATGGGAGTTATCGGGATTCGCCTACGGGAAGGCGATTCTGTCCAAGTTTTGACCATTGTTCAGGAAGGTCACCTTCTCACTCTCACCGAAAAGGGCTACGGAAAGCGAACCTCATTTGAGCAATTCATGGGTCACGGACGCGGGACGATGGGAGTCCGCAATATCATCACTAGAGGGAGCAGGGTGGTAACAACGAAAGCAGTCTCCCCCAAAGATGAGATCATCCTGATGAGTGCGTCGGGAATCGTAATGCGGACTCGAGTGGATGAGATCTCCATCCAGAAAAGAAACACCCGGGGTGTGCGGGTGATGAAATTGGATGAGGGTGACAAACTGGTGGGAGTGGCAGTCATCCCGCCGGAATTGGAGGGGTAATTCTCTATTATTTTAAACGGATCGGAATACTTCCTGGCTTGTTGAATTCCATGGAACTAAGTTTTTCATCCCCAATCCGTATTCGCTATTT
>JAJRCP010000103.1 GCA_028678885.1 Methanomicrobiales archaeon | reverse complement strand
GCCGTAAGATGACTGTAAGTATGCGTGCAGGGACTTCATCAGCAATAGTCTCGGACTGATCACCTTTAATGCATCGTTTTTCGATAGATGATCGGAAGGAGCAGAGAGCACTCTTCTCCTCGACCAGATCGGAAGAGCGGGTAAAGATGCTGAACGACCGTTTCTCCCGTATTTACTCATAGAGATGCAAAGCGGATTTTTATAAATTTAAAATGCATTTCGGAGTTGCTGTTAAGTATTCTTTTGGAGGAATATTTCATGGTAATAGCGGCAGTACGGGTTGATGGGACAGACCGGACATTGCGGTTTTTTTGCTATGCAGATCGCTCTACCGTGCGCGATAAACAGATCGGTTAATAAACCCCAGTTATCCTTGGGAAAATACTCCATCACATCCCGCTCTATTCTATCCTGATCAGGGCTATCTGAAAATCCGATGCGGACCGCGAGCCGTTTCACATGCGTATCAACCGCAATCCCCTCATTCTTTCCAAACGCGTGATACAACACAATGTTCGCGGTTTTTCTGCCTACCCCGGGAAGAGTGAGCAGATCCTCGATGGTGGAGGGGACTTCTCCCGAAAATCGGTCCACAAGCGCTTGGGCGGCCCCGATGATATGTCGAGCTTTCATATGGAAGAACCCCAAGGAATGAATGATCTCTTCCACTTCCTCTGGTTGCGCCTGAGCTAGGGATATCGCAGCAGGATATCGGGTGAAAAGAGGATTTCGAACCTTGTCCACCGCGAGATCAGTGGTCTGTGCAGAGAGAATGGTGAGAATCAGCACTTGGTATGGTGAACCACGGCCGGTGGAAGGTTGGTTTTCCAAGGTATCTCTATATGTGCGAAGGAGGATCTGAAAAATCTCTCTAGCTTCCAGAGTTGTCATTAAGATGGGGTAGGGCGGATTCGAACCGCCGTCAAAGCGTCCCAAACGCTCTAGGATGGACCAGGCTACCCTACTACCCCGTACCTCATCTCCATCGCTGGATGGAGCAAAAAAATTACCGATTCACGTGAGATCTATAGGGGGAGAGCCATTGGTGGACCTTCGCACACAACGGTACCGGTGAATGCACCCTCCAGAACCGCTGCGCGGAAAGCATGAGGATCTCGGCCATCGAGCACGAAGAGGGGAATCCTGCTTCTTTCGACCACTTTCACCGCCACGATATCGAAGACCGTGTTTGACCCGGCAGCGAGCTGGTTCTTGCGGATGATTTCAAGAAGCTGTCCAGGAGTAAGATGTGCATGCCGCACTGCCCGCGGTTCCTTCCGTGGATCAGCGCTATAGATGCCCTCCACAGAAGTGACATTAAAAAGTGCAATGGCGTGAGTATATTCAGACAGCACCGCGGCCACCGCATCGGTGGTCTGACCGGGTATGACCCCTCCAAGGACAACAATTTTACCAGATTCTGCGTTTTCCCGTGCTTCTACATAGGTCTCCGCTACCCGAGGATATGCAGATTCTCCCAGCGCTCCCGCTAAAAGAGCAGCGTTCAGACGAGTGACCAGTATCCCGATATCATCAGCGGTTGCCTCGTCCATGCCCAGATCGCGTGCCGCAGTGATGTACCGGCGTGCCTCTCCCCCACCACCCACCACCACAAAGACCCGATATCGCGAAGCCAGCTCCCGGAGAATCGTTGCATATTCTCGGATATGGTGGGAGTCCAGGGAAGGTACCAATATCGACCCACCCAGAGAAACCACGATTGTCTTCATCTATCTCTCTTATTGGGATCCCCTTCCACATATAGTTGTTAACTATGCTCCACTGCCCGCGATGCGGAAGTACTCGCATCTTTCTGGTTGCTGGAGGTTTTACTGGGTACCGCTATAGCTGCAAGGCATGCGGATATGAGGGAGTCCTAGTGGTCACTACTCCGAAAGAGGAGGAGGATACGGACGCGCATCCTCCCTAACAACTTATATACAGGCACGCTCATTGGTTCCACTGACTTCTATGCATGAGGCCCGCCTATATCAGAAGGGGGAGGCGAACTCCGTACGCTGTTCGGTCTGTGCTCACCGATGTCAGATCCAGCCAGGAAAACATGGAATCTGCGGTATCCGAGTGAATCAGGGAGGATCGCTCTATGCGGCTGCTTACGGCCTGATCAGCGCAGAGGCGATCGATCCTATTGAAAAGAAACCCCTGTACCACTACCTGCCGGGAAGCCTCTCCTACTC
The DNA here is from genome assembly GCA_028678885.1 of Methanomicrobiales archaeon. Taxonomy (GTDB): domain Archaea; phylum Halobacteriota; class Methanomicrobia; order Methanomicrobiales; family JACTUA01; genus JAJRCM01. The sequence goes on along the minus strand of JAJRCP010000103.1, from coordinate 688 downwards.
CTTGGGCGGGGTAGGCTGCAATTTCCAGTGTCCACATTGCCAGAACTGGCATATCTCACAGGCGACAGTCGAAAGCGGGCTCCTGCGACCGCTCTCCCCAGAGGAGGGAGTGAAGCGTACCCTAGCCGGACGATGTGCGAGTATATCCTTCACTTACAATGAGCCAACAATCTGGCATGAGTACCCGCTTGATATGGGATCGCTCGCGCGAAAACAGGGCCTTGGGACCGTATACGTGACTAATGGATACATGACCGAGGAGACGTTGGCCGAACTTGCCCCCATGCTCCACGCCTTCCGAGTGGACTTGAAGGCATTTAGCGATGAATTTTATCGCAAGTTCTGCAAGGGAAAACTGCAATCGGTGCTAGAGTCCACTCAGCGGGCAAAGGAACTCGGAATGCATGTGGAGACGGTGACACTTGTCATTCCCGGAATCAATGATTCTATGGAAGAGATGACAGGTCTGATAACCTGGGTGCGGGACACACTCGGTCCGTCGACACCCATGCATTTCACGCGTTTCCATCCGGATTACCGAATGACCGACCGAGAGCCCACCTCAATAGGGATTCTGGATAAAATCCTAGCACGAGCAAAGGAGCTGGGGATGCGATATGCTTATGTCGGGAATGTGCCTGGCCATCCTGCAGAAAGCACCTTCTGTCCTGCCTGTGGGGGCCTGCTC
>JAJRCP010000102.1 GCA_028678885.1 Methanomicrobiales archaeon | reverse complement strand
GTTCCATCGCCCTTTCGAGCAGCCAGGATACTTCAACAGTTGTGGTTTGACCGGCGAGGATCTCCTTTACCACTATAAGAGGGTCGATCTTCGGATCCTTTCTCTCGGGAGGTACGGTCATCAGTACCTTCTGTACTATCACGGCAAGAGTATGAAGATCCTCTAGGCTGGTGCCGTAATGGTGAAGGGCCGCAGCGACACACGCATCAAGGGTCTCCCCGGAGAGAGCCCTCTTCATTGCCTCCATTCGCTGAAGGGTTCGCTGAGCGGTAAAGAGTACCCAGGCATCGCGTGCTTGTCGATCCACGAGCTGGAGCATATCGGGTTGCACTACGACGTTCTTACCGTAGCTCCGAATACTTCCGGTGAGGGCAAGAAAGACCGGGGGAACCACGGTGAGGAGAAGATCGGCAGGGGGAAGGTTCTGTGGGCGAAAGGTGAGGTCAATGGTACCGGTTGGGTCTGACAGGCGTGCACGCTGCACCTGCCCTTCGGTCCGGATCACTTCAGTGAGGGCACCCACGAAAAAGATACGCCGGCACCAGCCTCCCAAGGGAGTGAGAGCCCCGGTAACCGGAGGTTCCCCTTGCTCGATCGATAGGTACGACCGGTTCAATTCTGCGGCAAAGACCCGTTCTGTTGCGTTTGGGGATGTAATCTTCATCGAAACCTATCCGTGCAGGGCTGATAAATAAACTGGTACTATTATTTTGAGGAAGAGTCTCTAATACATGATCACAGCTACATTCGGGGATTATGGAGGCCGATCATACCATCTGGATAGAGAAATATCGCCCCCTGCGGCTCGCTGACATCGTCGGACAAGATGAGATTGTACAACGCCTCCAGTCATATGTGAAGGAAGGGAGCATGCCCCACTTGCTCTTCACCGGGAGCGCGGGGGTGGGGAAAACAACCGCGGCCATCGCCCTCGCACGGGGATTCTTCGGTGACTCCTGGCATATGAACTTCCGGGAGCTGAACGCCTCTGATGAACGTGGGATCGATGTGGTTCGCAATCAGATCAAGCAGTTTGCCCGTATCTCTCCCCTGGAAGGTGCCTCCTTCAAGATTCTTTTCCTCGACGAAGCCGATGCACTCACCCCCGATGCCCAGGCTGCCTTACGGCGGACCATGGAAAATTACGCGCATACCTGCCGTTTCATCCTCTCCTGTAATTATTCCTCTAAGATCATCGACCCCATCCAGAGCCGATGTGCGATCTACCGGTTCGCACCGCTCTCCCCACAGGCAGTAAAGGAAGAGCTCCATCGCATCGCAAAACGCGAGGGCCTTCGCGTAAGTCCCGAAGCACAAGAAGCGATCGTCTACGTGGCCCAGGGGGATATGCGCCGGGCCATCAACGCTCTCCAAGGGGCGGCCATTCTCTCTCCCACGATCGAGGAAAACATGATTTATGCGATCACCTCTACGGCACGGCCGGATGAGGTAGAAGCGCTCCTCATCTGTGCGACCGGCGGAGACTTCGAGGGAGCAGAGGCCCTCCTGGAATGCCTGCTCTCTGAACGGGGAATCGCACCTACGGAGCTCTTAAACCAGTGCTACCGTGCGCTGGTGCATCGGAAGATGGAGGGGGCGCTCAAAGTTGCCTTCATCGATGCTATTGGGGAGACGGATTACCGGCTTTCCGAAGGAGCGAACAGTGACATCCAGATGAAGGCGCTTCTTGCTCGGTTCGTGTTGCATACACGCCAGGAGTGAACGATGGCAGCTACCCGTGAGGTCTCGGTGAGTGATATCAGGGATGTCTGGAAGTCTTTTCTGCGTCGCCACTACCGGAAGGAACTCGCTGACCTCCAGCGGGAGTTCCCCCTCTCCCGGTCGCTCGTGATCGATTACCGGAAGGTGGAGAAGTTCGGCACCAAGGGGCTTGAAATCGCCGATGCATTGCTGGAAAATCCCGGGAAGGTGATCGAGGATGTTCGTGATACTCTCGTCTCGCTTGGGCCTTTCAAAGAGGCAGATGGAGACCGGCTCAACATACGGTTCGTGAATCTTCCCCGCAAGATCGCGATCCGGGATATCCGCGCCGACCATATCAATCGGTTTGTCACGGTGGAGGGGATCCTTCGTAAGATTACAGAGGTGCGGCCCCGCATTGTCGAAGCAGCTTTCCGCTGCGAGGTCTGCCACAAGGAGGTGCGGGTGGCCCAACGGTTCGGGAAATTCAGCGAACCGGATACCTGCACCAAGTGCGAAAAAAAGACCCGCATGGATCTGGTCCCCACCCACTCCCGGTTCGTCGACTCGCAGAAATTACGTATCCAGGAGTCGCCGGAGGGCCTGCGAGGGGGAGAACAGCCACAGTCCTTGGACATCGATGTAACTGACGATCTCACGGGAGGAGTCGCACCCGGGGACCGGGTGATCCTGAACGGGATCCTGCGGTCAGTGCAACGGGAGGTTAGGGGGGTAAAGCACACCCTCTTTGACATCTTCCTCGAATGCAACTCTATCGAGATTGCCGAGAAGGAGTTCGAAGAGGTGGAGATCGCGGAGAAGGACGAGGAGATGATCCGTGCACTATCGAAGGATGAGCACCTCTCCCATAAAGTGATACATTCCATCGCCCCCACCATCTACGGCAACGAGGATGTAAAGGAGGCGATCGCGCTCCAGCTCTTTGGGGGAATCATGAAGGAGATGCCGGACGCGAGCCACCTGCGGGGGGACATCCACATCCTCCTTGTGGGTGATCCCGGGATTGCAAAATCCCAGCTCCTCCGTTACGTAGTGAAGATCTCCCCGCGAGGAATCTACACCAGCGGAAAATCCACTACTTCAGCCGGGCTGACCGCTACTGCAGTGAAGGACGAATTCGGGGACGGGCGCTGGACTCTGGAAGCCGGAGCTCTCGTCCTCGCAGATATGGGTATCGCAGCAGTGGATGAGCTGGACAAGATGGCAAAAGAGGATCGGAGTGCCCTTCATGAAGCAATGGAGCAGCAAAGCATCTCAGTAGCCAAGGCCGGGATCACCGCCACGCTGCGCTCCAGGTGTGCCCTTTTGGGCGCAGCAAACCCCAAACTGGGGAGGTTTGATCAGTGGTCCCCGATCGGTGACCAGATCAACATGCCTGCTTCTCTTCTCTCCCGCTTCGACCTGATCTTCGTGATGACCGACCAGCCGGAGCAGACTCGGGATGAGGCGATCGCGGGCCACATCCTGAAGGCGCACAGCGTGGGGGAGCTGATCATCCGCCAGGCAAAAAACCCTATTGCTGGAATCGATCAGGAGTATATCGATCGTGAGCTCCAGCCGGTGAAGCCGGACATCGATCCGGTGATTCTGCGAAAATACATCGCCTTTTCGAAGCGGACCTGCTATCCGGTGCTTGCGGAAGAGGCAAAAAAGACCCTGGTGGAGTACTATCTACGCCTGCGCAACCTGGCAGATCCGAGTAAACCGGTGCCGGTGACCGCCCGGCAGCTGGAGGCGCTGGTACGGCTCGCGGAAGCCAGTGCACGGATGCGCCTTTCTGACACCATTGAAAAAGAGGATGCCGAACGGGTGGTACGAATCGTCGACGCCTGTCTCCGTCAGATTGCTTATGACCCGAAGACCGGGGTCTTTGATATTGACAAAGTGGTCACCGGCATCCCCAAGCAGACCCGTGACCTGATCCGGGCGATCAAGGAGGCGGTACGGACTCTGGGCGGAGAGACCGGAAATCGTGCTCCCATCCCGGCTGTGGTAGATGCAGTGGTCTCCCAGGGATTTGAGCGGGATCGCATCCAAAAACAGATCGAAGAGTTCCTGCGCCAGGGTGAGGCTATCGAACCACGACACGGGATTATTCAGCTGATCTGAGCGGGGCTTTCATATCATTGGGAGATTATTCTCTTGTATGATCAGCGACAGGGAAAAAGCAGCATTCGAAGCGGGTATCAAGCTCGGCGCTCTCTACCACCAGTGGACGGGAACTCCACTCTCCCCGCATACAGTTTCCAGCCTGGAGAGAGTGATGGAGTACAGCGTCTCTCTCCAGCCGTATGTGGAGGATATTCAGGTACGACTCTCCCGCGACCGGATGGTGCTGAACCCGTTTGGGTATGGGGAGGTACGGGGGGAGATCTTCGATGTGGTCTTGACCACCAAAGTAAATTCCGCACGGTGCAGGGCGACCCTTGCGTTCGAAGGAGGATACCCGCTAATGAAGATAACCGCCCTGGAAACGGAATGAAGCGAATTCCCATTACCGACGATCATATCCACATCGATCCCTACAACGGACGGGGGATAGCGGCGGCAAAGGATTTCCAGCGGACAGGAGGTACCCACCTGATGCTGGTCAGTAAACCCTCCTGGTCATTCGGGATCACCCCTAGATCACCAGAAGATTTTGAAGAGGTCTATACTCAAACTCTCTTGGTATCCGCCTCCCTTCGGGATCTGGGGCTCGGAGTCTT
>JAJRCP010000101.1 GCA_028678885.1 Methanomicrobiales archaeon | reverse complement strand
ATTCTACGAGAACCTGGGAGGTATCTTCAAGGATTACGAGGTTGCGCTGTTCTCCAGGAATTGGGCGTGCTCTGCCGGAAGATGGGAGAACACCAGGATTGAATCAAACGAACGGTTTCCGATCCGTGGGATGGACAGTTACTCCTCGGAAGATCTCATCCTTCCTTGGGGATGTTCGTCAGGTATCGCTCGTATTCTTCGGCCATGTTGTCCCATGTATGGCGTTCCGCAAATTCCCTCCCTTTTTTCCCCATCTCTTCAATCGCTTCATCATTCACCCATAGAGATCGAAGCTTCGCCTCCAGATCTTTTTTGTCTTCTGATTTAAAGCTGACTCCAAATCCATTCTCGGTAACGAATCTCATTTCGGGAATATCAGAGACAATTAACGGTTTCCCTAAAGCTGCAACTTCAAGGATGGTCAAGGGTTGGGCTTCAAAGCGGGATGGAAGCACAAAAAATTTGGCACCTTTGATAAAATTGATTTTATCCGCACCTGAAACGTATCCGAGATACTCAAAGAAATTGTTCTTGTTTACAGACTCCGTCAGTCGTAGCACGTCCTTTCGTTTTCCTGTCCCGCAGATCCTGACATTCAACCTCGACTCCTGCGACAGAAGCACATCGAGACCTTTTTGATAAAAATCTATTCTTCCGATATACCCAATATAGGTTCCATGGAAGATTATCCGTTCATGGATTAGGCTGCTATCGATGCCATTACTGATAAAAATAGACTGGGGGAGGTTATATCTCGCCTTGAGAACCTCGTTGACAACGATGACTCGCTGAAATTTGTGTGGATAATATCTTTCGATAAGATAGAAGGGTGTTCCTAAGATGGCATATTTCTTAAGAATTTCCTTGCCAATATAGTTTTGTATCTGCAAAACTACAGGGGCTATATCACTGTACTGGTAGCTGAAGATCGGATTCCAGGGAGCAAAATCCTCCACGACGACATCGAACCTGCCAATGATATCTCTGATTCGCTTATGTGCCGCGTAGGCGTAGGAAAATGTACTCAAAACATAATTCTTATCCGTCCCGATGAAATGAAATTCTACGTTCCCTTCTTTGAAATCTCTGGCGTGTGGATATTTGCCACTCATGATCTTGATCTGATGGCCTCTTTCTGAAAGCCGTCTGTTGAGTTCATAGACTCTTACCGCACCTCCCCCACCCACCAAAGGGTTATCGTTATGGTAGTAGATGAAATGGAGGATTTTCAACGAATCCTGTCCTCCTTCAATCGTTGCCCCTGTTCAACATAAAACATTTTATTGTTATCGTCAGAGGAAGAGGCCTTCGTTGCGTACGGGATAAAAGCGAACCCGCACCACGAGACCTCGATTCGTCAACCTCACCCATTACCTCCGGTGATCAATCCTGGTTAGGGAGATCGATCATCTACTCATGGATTTGGAACAGATTGCATGTTCCGGGGCGGGGCTATGCCGCGATACTCAACAGCGCCAAGGTCTATCCCACTTCCCCAAGGGACAGGATTCCCTTTGCGGTCTCGGGAAAGACCGACATTCGTGCCTGCATCTATCGCGGGTGAACCTCTCTTGAGTGCGAAATCACTTGCCAGGGGATCGGCGAAAACGGGGTCGGAGGGCGCTGGGCTATTGATGTCCTGCCCTGCAATCGCTCTCCAATCGAAAAAGCTATGATCGGTCCCGCTCCAATGGAATGTCCTCTGTGCATCATCATACAGATTGTAATTTGCGATGAACCCGTTCACTCCTCCAGACTGTACATACGCATGCCTGACGGCACTCTTTGCCACAAGATTATTCTTGAACACGGTACTGCCTGAGCCCGTCCCTACCACAGAAAAGGAAGCCTGTGAAATGATGGCCTGACTTCGACCGCAATTGTAAATCGTATTATTGTACACCTTTACTCCGTTCGCTTCATAAACGGCGATTCCGGTTCCATCACAATCACGGACGACATTATAATATATCTCGGTGCCATGGGCACCGGTATCTGCGATTATTCCTATAGCATCATTGGTATCTTCATGGTGGTAATTTTGAACATCTTGGACCCAGTTATATCGCACCGTTTTGGAACCCGGGCATTCAAGGACACCGATCCCATTTGAGTCGATCTTCTTCTTTCCGATACCGCTGAGATAATTGCTTTCAATCAGGACGGTTCCGGCCGCCTTCCCCGTACTGATGCCATATCCGCCTTGGTTCGTAATTCTGTTATTGTCTATGGTGATATTTGTTACCGCATAAGTTTTAGTCAAAGTGTAATAGGAGTATACTCCGGCGTCTCCGTTCTGATCAATGATATTTCCGGATATAGCTATGTTCTGGGATCCTTCATCGGCAACGATACCACTGTACTTATTCTGAGCTATCGTGTTGTTGAGAATTACCCCGTCACTGACGGTCCAGAAATGTATTCCATTCCCGTTTCCATTGGTAGCAACGGAATTCCGAACGATCGTATGGGTTGAAGATGAAATCATGATATTGGAGTCGTTGGCGTGCTCAGTCTGAATTCCGTCTATTGTGATATAGTGCCTTGAGTTTGCGTAAACCGAATAGTCTCTTACGCAGGACTCAACGCCCGGCTTTGTGTATGCGGTCGCTGGATCCGATGTGCAATAAAGGCTAAGTTGACCCGAAGACCAATGCCAATCTCCCGGCTGAGCAAGCCCATGGATCGAGGTTCTCCTAGTTCCTTCCATACCATTCAGGAAAACTGTTTTTGGTTCTTTTGACACCACCGTTTGCCATACATTTGTGTACAGAGCAGTGGAAGCCCATCCTGTGACCAGATCGGAAGCTTTAAGGATAGGCTTATTCCCATCCGAATAAGCTGCGAAGACGATCGGCCGGTCGGGTGCGCCGGAAGACGGAATATTCAGCTGCTCCCTCCAGGCTTCATTTCTCTTGAACAGGATCTGATCCCCGGGGTTGAAAAGCGAAGCATTAACCTTCGCAATCGTTTTCCACGCGGTCGAAGATGAGAGGCCGTCGCTGCCGTCGTTGCCGGTTGTGGCGTCCACATAGTAAGTTGTTCCCCAACCCATTGAGATTGGAGAAAAGAAAATAATGAATCCAATTGCGGCCATTGGGAACTTATGCATTGGTTCGTTTCCGCTTGCGATTTATTTTCCTATTCATAAAGTCTAAAGCCTCACTTTTCAACGATATCCGAAATTTCAAAACCCTGGGATTCGTTCGACCATTCCAGTTTCAAATCATAAGCCTTCGTTACTCCGTCCGCGGTCATCTGGACGCCCGGGATGACCCATTCGTTCGGACTGGCCTGGGAGACCATCTCGCCGTGGAAGCTGTTCACGAACACCTCGGCCCCCAGGACCGATGTCTCCTCCCGTGAGTTGTGCACCCTGACCTGCACGAGATGTTTCCCCGGGGACAGGCTCGCATAGTTCATGACCATGGCAAACCCGCTCTCTTCCGAATCCGGATACTCCGGATAAGCTTCCTTGATGTCCCCTCTTTGCCCGCCGTGAGGAATATCGCAGACATAATTTCCATCGATGAAAAGCTCCACTTTTGATATTCCGTCTCCGTCCAGGGCCCATCCATAAAGGGCATTGATGCCGGACACCGCTTTTCCCGGAGACGGGCTCTCCAGGCGACTGAGGAGAGGTAAATTGCCATCCTGAGGTGAACCTTCCATGGCCGCTGTTAGCGTGGGGCTCTCTTTGGCGAAGAGAGATCGGATCGACATGTTGCCCGTGACTACAATCGTCATCGGGTTTTCCGTGCCACTGATGT
>JAJRCP010000100.1 GCA_028678885.1 Methanomicrobiales archaeon | reverse complement strand
TCCGAAAATATTTCAACTCTATACGTTAGCGAGGACCTCGAAGGATGTAATCCTTCGTCGGCAAGCATTAAAATTTCTAGGGGCACTCCGGCACGTAGGAAATGAAGAAGCTACATGGGCAATGGATAATCTCCAGAAACATTCGAAGAACTAGAATCAATGCATTGGCGTGATATACTCACCCGATTTTTATAATTTCTTTCTTATTATTAGGCAGCGGTGACAATCATATTCCCTTTTTTGAATCCTGATTACCAAAGTACAGAATTTCAGTGCCAGGGAAAAATTTCCCTGTCATCGTATTTATGGGGCGTATGGCCAAGTTGCACCTTACCATACCCTCATAGAGAGTCGCAAATTGGTCCATACTTCTCGAAAAAAATTATGGAAAAAGTGAGATTATAAAATCAATATCGTGAGAATCAGAATCAGCAGGATGCCCAGCCCCATCGAGATGATCATTTTATGCGGAGCATAGCGGTAGGTTTCCGGTAAGAGGCTTGCAGCCCCGATATAGAGAAATTCCCCTGCAAAGATTGCAAGTAGCAGAACCAGAAGAGTTTTTGGAAAGACGATAAGTACGGTGACCAGGATCCCAAAAAAAGGAGCAAAGGAGTCCAGGAGTAGAAAAATAAGGGAATTCCTCGTGGACTGTTTATTTTTCAGCATGATGGTTACAGTGTTCATTCCATCGGTGATGTCATGAAGAATCACCGCGAGGCCAACAATAAGCCCGATGGCTTCGTTGGCCTGGAAAGCGATGCCGATCGTGATACCATCCAAGAAGCTGTTGAGGGTGAGACCTCCGGCCCCTACAGGTCCCATGATGTGGCCATGAAAATCCTCTGCATCAGAATGATAGAGCAGCAGGTACCGTTCGATCAGACCGAAGAAGAAAAAGGAGATGACGATGACGATCATGATATAGCGTATCGGGATGCCCATAGTCTGAGCGATATCAAACGTTTCCGGCTGGATATCAAAGAAAGATACGGCAATCAGATTTCCTGCGGCAAAAGCAAAAAAATACGGCAGGGTCTTTTTGAGACGAATAACAAGAAGTCCTCCCAAGAAGGTGGCAAAGAAAACGGTTATCGCGATGTAGCCGATGAGCCAGTTCATCTGTTTATTTCTCTAAAAATTAAGGATAATAAAGTGCACCTATTTCTTGCAAGAGTTATCTTTCGGGTGAGAGTAACGGTACACCTTCGATACCTATCACATCCGGAGGGAGCTTGAATATTAGTTCTTCTGAAAGCCAGCGTATCCCTTACTTTCTCGCTTTCCGTGCTTTCTCGATCGCCTCTATCGCTTCGTCCTCCCGATGCATCTTGAAGAGGAGGTTACCCTTATTCACCCAGGCCTGGACAGATTTCGGATCGATCTTCAATGCCTGGTTGTAGCATTCCAGTGCTTCTTCGTCTTTGCCCATACCCTTCAGACCATTGCACTTGCATAACCAGGCATCGGCGGACGTCGGATCCAGCTCGATCGCCTGGCTACAGACCTTCACTGCTTCCTCGTACTTCCCTTTCTTATTGAGGTCGATACCCTTATCTATAATATTCTTGGGATTACCGGATTCTTTCGCCATGGTAGATACATCACAGAAGGGGTATTTTTAGTTTGTGCGAGCAGGAATAAAAGATCCGATCGACAAGGAATCAGGAGAACAGTGGTTTCTTTTATACGATGGATGGATCGCCGAAAAACAGAGAATCAATCTATAAAAGAACTCTAAAGTGGGGGTGTATTTTCAAAATATCCCCCGCTTGAGATGCAATGCCCCTTTGCATGGCATAGCATTATAAAGAATATGTTTGATAGTTGATCTCGGATGCTGGTCCATTTTGAGCACCCCCACCATCAGATTGAGCCGCCTCGATGGGAGTATCCCCTCTCTGCCTATCGCCCAATGATAAATACCGACGTCTGCAAACATTGCGGCACCTGTGCGGCATTCTGTCACATGGGTGCGATTCGACCTCTGGATATGGCGGGTCACTACGAGATCCATCCCGACCATTGCGTGGGATGCGGGGCATGTGTCCGGGTCTGCCCTGCGCACGCAATTGAGCTCGCGGAGATTGGAGGAGTCACAGTCCTTGCGTAAGTGAACCGATTGTGTTTCATATATCTCTTATTTTCTTATAACCCCATTTTATCGGGAGAACAATATAGACTCCTGTATTGTTTGATACCGTTAACCATTCTACTCCCTTTTCTAGTAAGGGATAGATATCAGCCTATCTTGCTAGTTCGCACGGCCTTAATACGGCGAGGAACCTACATGTACTCCAATCCATGCAAGCACCACAAAATCCGATGAGATCGCTGGTCATGACCCTTGTTCTTCTCTCTCTCATCGCCCTGGGCATCACCGGAATCGTACTATATGTGAACGGATTCCTGGATCCAGACAAGGATGGCATCCCCACCTACCGGGATCCGCAGCCAAATGTATATAATGGGACCGTGGATGCAGATGGGGATGGCTGGATCAATAATTATGAGCGGATGATTGGGACCGATCTGGCGAATCCGGACCAGGATGAGGATGGGCTCCTTGATGGAATGGATGCCGACGGGGATGGGATGAGCAACTGGTTTGAACGAAACGTGGAGGACTCTTTTAACCCGCTGGTCTACAATGGGAGATACTATATACAGCTGATGTCCATCCCATCCTCTACCGTAAATGAGACGAACAACCGGGAGTTCTGGGTGGGAAAGGAGCGGCTGGAGCCTGAACACTATATCGTGCGGTATTCGGTGACCCTTGCCCAATTCAAAGAATTGATTGCGAATCTGTCAGTAGAAGTAACACAGAACGACTTCGTGTTCCTCTACCTGAAGACCCACGGGAGCACAGCGAAAAATGCCAATGGGGAGCCGATACTCTGCTTTGCCGATGAAATATATCCGGATGAGCCGGACAGGTGCGGAGACGTCATCACCTATCGCGAACTGAGCACGATACTGGACACTCTGCATCCGAAGTATCTCACAGTAATGTACAGCTCCTGTGCGGGGACCGATGCGGTGAAGATCCTTGCCGATGGTGCCACCCCCCGTGTGGTAATCGGGGTGATGGGATTGAACCTCGGGATACCGTCAGAGGATCTCCCGACCCTCTCCCAGGTGAAAGGTAACAATTATTTCACTCTGGATGATCTTCTCATCAGCATAAAAGAGAATCCAGCAGATGCAAACCCCAAGGAACGGATTTCGGACGATTATATGATCGCCCAAAGGTATTATTTTGGAGAATATCTGAAGGAGGAGTACAGATAAACAGCCGTACCGAGATACCTATGGAAGGTGAGGAAGGATGAGACAGGTCATTGCAATGATTCTGGTGATGGGAGCTCTTACGGGCGTAACAGGATGCCTGGGATCACAGAATGTGGGGTACCTGCAGGGACAGGTGACCATCGGGCCGATCTGCCCTGTGGAACGGCAGAACGTGACCTGCCCGGTTCCACCGGAGGCGTATGCAGCGAGAAAGATCATCGTATCGGCAGAAGACACATCCACCGTCATGGTCGTGGACATCGATAGCACGGGATTTTACCAGACTGCACTTCTCCCTGGAGCCTATACGGTGGACATCAATCATGGGGGGATGGACCGGAGCTCGGAGGTGCCGACTGCAGTAACCATTGTATCCGGCCAGACAGTGGTCCTGAATATCAGTATTGATACAGGAATACGATAAGAACGGGATGCAAAAAATAGAAAGGAGATAAGATTAGAACCGTGGAGTCCTGTGCTTTGGCAGGCACTCGCGACAATATACAGGTCTGCCCTGGGTTGGTTTAAAGGGAACTTCGCATTCTTTTCCACAGTCTGAACAGACTGTCTTTGTCATTTCTCGGGGTGCACCGTAATTTCTCGGCCCACCGAAACTTCTTCGATTTTCCATTGTTTTTCCTTTGCAGAATACACTGCAGCTATATATACGGGTGCTGAGGAGATAAAGGATCAGCTGGTACGAATCGCTAGATTAACCGCATTTCCACTTCAGGGTGAAAAAAACCTCTCCCGGTATGCGATGAACATCTCCCAGTCTTCATGGACAAACCTCCGGCAGGTCTGGGACTTGGTGGCGTGGATCGAGCAGAGATACCGGTTCGTGCTGACTTTTCGGAGAAAGGGGCAGGGGAGGATTTCCCGGCCAGATTCCGGATCCGTCCAGGCGGACACGTGCTCGATCTTTTCGAGCTCGGTGCGGGGAAGCATGATGGCCGTAGTCCGGGATCCATCCGGGCCCGAAACGGCGACATACTGGAGGATATCTTTTCTTCCCTCATCATGCCACCGCAAAAGGTCTGAGGTCCGTGCCCAGTAGGTGCCATGGTAATGCAGACAGCAGAGACCACATTGATCGCAGGTCATATTTCCGTTCCCAAAGATACGTGTTTAAATTCCTTATTCGTTCACGGTAATGATGCGTACAATCCTGCCATCCTTGAAGACCGAAATACGTCCCCCACTCTGAGATACCACGATCCCGATCGCGTTCGTCGCCTGGGTGATGCCAGCCACAGAGGCATGCCGGGTTCCGAGACCTTTTGGGACGGTCGCATTGCTCGTGTCGACTGTGATGTAGCGTCCTGCTGCCTCCACCACACCATCCCCACTGACCACGAAGGCGCCATCCAGCTGGGAGAGTTCCTTGATGGTCTCCTTCAGATCCGGGTTCCTGATGCAGCGGGCGGAAGCAGGGTGCCCCTCGAACGGATTCAGGATCAATTGCTTTGACTTGCCGAGCACGTTTTTCGCATCACCGAGAAGGAAGATGGTGCCGACAGGCTTTCCTTCCCTTCCTTCCCGCGAGAGCTCCATCGAAATGGAGTACGCGGCCTCAAAAACGTCTGGTACAAGGTCTGTATTCTCCAGGATCCCGGTCTGCCAGGGGGCGTTATGGACCTGGACATTCCGGATATCGACTGTACGATCGGTGATATCGTTCCCCACGCTTACGATCTCCAGGAGATTTCCCTGGTCATCCCGGATCGCTTTGTTCAGCCAGGTCACCCAGACCCGCTCACCATTTTTCTTCATGTTCTCATTAACGTTGATCTCGTAGTCTTCGGGAGTACGCATCACCTCCTCGATCATGGCCGCGAGATCTCTTCCCGTCCGTGAGCGGGCGGAGAGGATGGTCCCCACCATTTTCTTCCCAATGAGCTCATCAGCAGAATATCCGAAAAATTCCTGCCCAAACGCGTTGATGAACCGGATGGTTCCATCCGGGCTTACCCGGAGTACGATGCTGTTCGCCCGGTCGAGGAGGGTCTGATACCGTATCTCGCTCTTCCGTAACAGCTCCTTGGTATGTAAATAGTCGGTGATATCCTGCCCGATGATGATGTTGCCTTCAGAGGGATCGTTCGGGTCAATGGGCCGGGACCGCAGATGACAGCTCAGATACGAACCATCCTTCCGCTGGAGATCTGTTTCTACCGACCCCCAGCCCTGAGCGTCGAGGTTCCAGAACAGACCTTCATCGATTCGACGATGTTCTTCTTCGCCGGGGATGAGCAGCAGGGGATCGGTCCCCAGCAGTTCGTGCTTCTCATACCCGAGCATCCGGGGCATAAGCTCGTTCATCCAGATGATCACATGATCTTTCACCACCGCCATGGCAAGCGGGGAGACTTCGAGAACCGCTCGCATGATGGTGTTGTCGAGGGTCAACTGTTCCTCGTTCTGCCTGCGGATTGATAGATTCTGAATCACGGTATCCAGTAACGGGAGCTGTGCCGGGTAATTCCAGAGATAAAAATCAGCTCCATGATGAAGAGCAGTGGTTTCCCGTGAGACATCATAGCAATCGTCGAACAGGATGAAGGGGACCCGCATACCCATCGCACGGATCGAGGTGAGTAACGCCATCCCTTCTGGATGGTGGGAAAGGATTGCGTCATATTTCTCGTGACGAAGGATATCTTCTGCTTCCGAACAGGAAGCAGCCGTATCGATGATAAAACTCTCATGATTCCGGAGGTATGCAAGAAGAGATATCGTGGAGGAGGTCTCTCTTTCTAGAAGGAAGAGGTGAATCATCGGTACTCCGGTATTCCCTTCTATTCTCTTCAAGGTGTAGGATCAGAGGTCATTCCAGCCTACCCTACATTTCTCTTAGGTGTTTTGTTTTCTCATTTTGGTTTAGAGACCTTGACCACGATTACTACCTGTCCAGGGGATTGTCAAAAAGATCTTCCAGCTACATCCGTTATCTTCATGGTGCTTACTGATGGTGAGAGGTATGGAATAAAGATTAAGGGAGGAGAGAGACTTCATAGCATTAGATATGGAGAAGGAGTGAAAAGGGGCCAGATATGAAAAATGCAGGAGTACTCTTCAGTGTCGGGAACTGGGTAGTGAGACCTGGCCAGGAGAAAGCATTCATCGAAGCCTGGACAGAGTTTGCCGAATGGACGATGGAGCACCAGAAAGGAGCCGTGTACGGTCAATTGCTTCAGGATATTGTACAACAGGGGCATTTTGTCTCTTTTGGACCGTGGGAGACAGTACAGGATATCGAAGCATGGAGGTCAACTCCGGAGTT
>JAJRCP010000099.1 GCA_028678885.1 Methanomicrobiales archaeon | reverse complement strand
GTTCTTGGCTAAAATCCAAACCATTGTATCTCCATCCTTTCTTTTCTCCACCGCATCTGTACGTGCAATACTACACTCCCACAGGTCCGACTCCTTCTCCCCTGTCCGCCATGAACCGCAATCGGGATATCACCTTATCCTTAAGTGCATCATATCAATCCGGCCTACGATTAGTATTCGATTGCCACCGATAGAGATTTTTTAGCCGTTTAGTTGTGTACTTTGTACGGGAGAGCAGATGGGCTTCTCATCTATCTTTACCTTTTTCTCGGTAGATAGGAGGTGGCCCAGGTGAGAAGCAGAAGGAAGGTCCCAACGAGAAGGCTCTGGGGGGAGAGCAGCAAGAGAAAGAACGCAGAGACGAGGAGACCACCCAATGGGAGGAGTGGGATCCCTCGGGGATTCAGAGGAACACGGAAGGGGCGGGGGAGATCAGGGGACCGATAGCGTAGCACGATCACCGCTGCGTTGATCACCAAGAAGGCAATGAACAGGGAGAAGTTTGTAATCTCAGCTACGAGGGCAATATCAGCGGGTAGGATAAAGAGGAGGGCTACAATACCTAACCCCGCGATTGCCGCCATCGGCGTCTGTCGGCTGCGATGCACCCTCCCGAGACGCAAAGGAAGGGAGCCATCCCTAGCCATACTATAAGTGATACGGGAGGAGGTGAGGAGCATGATAAGCACGGTGTTTGCGGTGGCCGCGAGGGCGATAAGAGCAAACACTACCGAGGACTCTGCTCCCAGATGAGCAGCGATCTCGGCGAAGGGGGCGGGAGAAGCCGCAAGGTGTTCCCAACCGATCGCGCTCACTGCTGCCACCGCTACCAGAAGGTAGAGGATAGTGGAGATCGCAATCGCATAAAGAAGGCCGCGGGGAATGTTTCGCTCTGGGACTTTGGTCTCCTCAGCCAGCTTCGCTATGCTCTCGAAGCCCTGATAGGCGAAAAAGACTAGAGCAGCGGCGGAAAAGACTCCGGGAAGGCCAGAGGGCATCTCCAGATAGTCTACCGATCCGAGGTGGGGCAGTCCGATCGCGATGATCCCGAGCAGGCCCGCGGTCTCCACCAGCGTGAACAGGATGGCGATCCGAGTGGACTCTCCGATTCCCCTAGCGATCAGAAGGGAGACAAGGATGATCAGTGCGGCAGCGGTGGGAAGAGGTGGAAGTCCGGTCAGATCCTGGAAGTACCCAGAGAAACCCAGAGCGACGGTAGACGCTCCCACCACACCAGAGAGGATTACCAAGATCCCCACCACGAAGGCAAGCCGGCGGTTGAAGGCATGAGCAGTGTACTCATACTCTGCCCCCGCGTAGGGAAACATCGCGGAGAGCTCAGCGTAGGAGAGTCCGGTGAACACGGCGATCAGTGCGGCGAGGGCAAAGGAGAGCCAGATTGCGTTCCCTGCCACTGCTGCCGCCTTCCCGATCAGGACGTAGATTCCTGCTCCGAGGATGATCCCCACTCCGGTGAGGGTTACCTCCCAAAGACCGAGTTGCCTCTTCAAAGAAACAGGGTCGGGCATGGCATTCCATATCCATGTGGCACCCGGTGGTATATGTTGGTACCGAGGCGCAACCCTTCTATGGCAAAAACGTACTATTGATGGATATCCCTTTCATGCAATACATCAGGGAGGAATGACCCAAATACACCCTTGTAGAGTGGAATATGCTCTGGCCAAGACTTTAGGTAAAAATGGGTGAAATCCCTACAAAGCAGTCTGGGATCAGGCAAGAACCTTTGTGAGTGGTCCATATCGTTTTGTCATAGCAAATTCCCGGATCGTATTTTTAGACCCATATTCTAGAGTATGGTACTGAGTACCCTGAATGCAATTCCCCCGATAAAAATTGCGAGTCCTATTTCTGTGACCGTGATTGCGGCAGCCTTCTTCCACCCGAATTCCCGTGCGAGTACAAGAATCGTGGCGAGACAAGGAATATAGATCATCGAAACGAGTGCAAGAACTATCAGCTGTACCGGGGATAAAACCGAGGCAAAGTTTGTGGTCTGGAATATCACTGCTAGCATCAGAATTGTCAGCTCTTTTCGTACCACACCAAATATCAGGAGAATTCCAACTGCCGCAGGTAGCCCGAGCCAGGCCACGGTAACACTGCTAAGGGCATTGTTGACCGGGGTCAGCCACCCCGCTGCATAGAATGCCTGGAGGACAGCACTTCCGATGATATAGGCCGGAAACACGATCCAGATGAGCGATTTTGTCCGGGTCCACGTCTGCTTCAGGACGACCGAGAGAGAGGGGACATGATAATCCGGCATCTCCATGATCAGCCCAACAGACTCACCTGGAACTATTCTGAACGCGATTCTGCCCAGCACCAGAATAAGGAGGATGTCAAAGACGTAGAGAGCGAGAGCCCACCAGATGTTGACGAATACTGCCACCAAGCTCAGGATCACAATAGTCCGAGCTATGCAGGGAACAAGTGTAATCAGGAATGCCGCTAGCAGTTTCTGTTTTGGAGTCTCCATGATCCGGCAGGACAAGCAGGCGGGCACGTTACACCCATAGCCCAGGATGAGTGGAATAATCGCCTTTCCATGCAGTCCCAGTTTGTGCATGCTCTGGTCGAGCATGACCGAAATCCGGGTCATATAGCCTGAATCTTCGATGAGAGCGAGAATGAGATAAAACGGGAATACGTAGGGAATGACAAGGGTGACCCCGGCAACAAAACCTGTGAAAGCACCGTTCCAGAGAATATCCTCAAACGGACCCGATACAACGGGTTCCAGCTGTTGGATTGGCGCAAGGACGCCCGCCAGGACTCCGGAGATTCCGGCGCCAATAAGAAAGGTCCAGACCAGTAACCCGCCGATCACAAGGAGGATCATGAAGTATCCGAGGATCGGGTGGAGTGCGACGCGATCGATGGATGCCGCCAGCGTGCGTTCCTTAAGAGCGACCTTCTGCACAGTCCTTGCGATCCGTTCGGCGATATGGTACCTCTCTGCTGAGATGATAACGCCGCTTGATTCACCATGCAGTTGTTCGAGATCTCGGGCAAGTTCTTCTGCTGAATGGACGATCTCGGGACCTATCTTTCCCACACGATCAATGATTTCCGGGTCCCGTTCGAGGAGCTTGATCGCCACCCATCGGGCCGGATAGGCTATCTGAATCCTGCCCACCAGAGCGGTGAGTCGTTCGATTTTCTCCTCAACCTCCTTCCCATAACGTAGAACCGGAGGGGTGTATTTGGTCTGTGCGACTTTGAGGATCTGTTCAGTGAGTTCAGCAATACCCTTCCCCTGAATTGCGACAGTGGGAACAACTGGGACTCCAAGCATCTCCTCAAATTTCTTTACATCGATGGAAACCCCCCTCC
>JAJRCP010000098.1 GCA_028678885.1 Methanomicrobiales archaeon | reverse complement strand
TTGGGTTTCTGGGTCAGAAGTAATACATTGAAATTCATGTATGCCGTGTCAAAGATGATGTTACCATGAATGTGCCTACACCATTGGAATTACGAAGAAAACGAGAGATGTTACGACTCACTCAGACGGATGTTGCACACCTTGCGGGAATCAGTCAATCCATGATCGCCCGTATCGAGTCAGGTACGGTGGATCCGAGGACAAGTACCCTCAGAAAAGTGGTGGAAGTGCTCGCGGAGGCTGAGCGATCAAAGGTTACCGCCGCTCAGGTGATGTGCGTACCGGTCTACAGCGTGCTCGCTTCGGATACAATCTCCCGAGCAGTTAATATTATGGAGGAACGGGGAATTTCACAGGTCCCGGTACTTGAGAACGGAGTGCCGGTGGGATGTATATCAGAGACCGCGATCGTGACTGCCATGGAGACAGGAAAGCTTCCTCGGGGAGAGATTCCCCTGGTGAGAGAATATATGGAGTCGGGCTTTCCCACCATTCCACCTGATGCTGATCTAAGCACGGTGGTACATATCCTCCAGAATAATCATGCCGTGCTGGTTGTAGACCGGGGAGACATCAAAGGTGTGATCACCAAGCATGACCTGATCTCGCTTATCACCTGAACCTATCAGAGCCGTGAGACTAAATCACGGAGGACATGAGCCGGATCTTCCGCCTTCACGACGCTTGATGCCAGTAGGACACCCCGTGTTCCCAGATCGATGGCAGTCTTTACACATACACCTGAATGAATTCCAGCCCCAGCAAGAACGGCCACCCGAGGATTGATCCGTTGCACTGCGGCTACCGATCGTCGGATGATGTCCGGATCGGCCTCTGAGACAGAGATCTTTCCACCAATCAGTTCGGGTGGTTCGATCGCAACGTATCCTGGTTCCAATGCACTGGCAGCGGCGGTGGTTGCATCATTGTTCGTGCATACGATTGTCTCCAGATGATGTTCTTTTGCAGCCCTAATCGCGGCTTCTATATCTGCTAGGGTAAGTTTTTTTTCAGAATGGTTGAGCAGAGTACCTCGTGCTCCTGCCATCCGCACGGATTCTGCAGTGATATGTCCGGTATACGCGCCCGGTGATACCCCATCCAAGTGCTGAGAGAAAACCGGAATATCAAAATGATGGGAGATGCGATGAAGATCGGTGTAGTTAGGCGCGAGGCCGATGGTAACCCCACTCTCTTCACCGATATCTTGCGCACTCTGGGCAATTAGATCGGCCCGTCTCCCCATCCCTTCATGGTACACCTTGCAATTGATCACAATCAGGGGGTTGTCCATATATATCTCCAGAAAACCTGTGAGCCCCCCTCATATAAAGAAAGTGGATTCTGCTATAAAGCAAAAGGGATCACCAGATTCGGATAGTAGACAAGATAATAGCATGGATATCATCACTCTTGTATGGAAAAGCGCTCATTCTCCCTTGTCTGGAAAGGCATGGCCGCTCTTGTGATCTGTCAAGCAACAGGAGCATTGGGATCCTTGTTTACGACGCCAAAGATCGCCTCTTGGTACCAGGATCTGATCAAACCATCCTTCACGCCGCCTTCCTTGGTATTCGCACCGGTTTGGATAACGCTCTTTCTTCTGATGGGAATTGCTCTCTTCCTCATCCTGCGGGAGGGAGAAAAAGGATCAAAAATATCCATGCCTGTATCAATCTTTGGTGTCCAGCTCTTCTTTAATGTCCTCTGGTCTTATCTCTTCTTCGGACTAGAATCACCATTGCTCGGTTTTATCGGGATTATCATTTTATGGATCGCTATCGGCCTTACCATATGGCAGTTTTTCCGCGTCTCCCTTCCTGCCGCAAGCCTTCTTTTCCCATATATTGTATGGGTCTCCCTTGCTGCTTTCCTGAACTTTTATATCCTGATCCTCAATCACTAACATATTTCCAAGATCGTATCAACTTTTTTATTTAGTGATGAGGGTTCCCTTTTCATATTCCCTCAACAGTAAGAAAAACCGTATGCAAATGTCCATAGATCCTAAATAGGAGTAAATACATGCAAAAAATTTTATTTTTCTGATTTTTTTAGAGAGATTAGGTCTCCAAGCGTGGTAGTAACTTGTCCTTTTTTTTTCACATTGGTCTCTTCCGGACGAATATCTAGTAAGGAGATCTCCAGCACCTGTTCAATTTTCTTTCGCACCGTATCTTCGGGAGTCAGATCCCCTTTTTCAATTTTTTTAATTAGGAGTTCTCGTTGTTTGATAGCCATCGCTAGATCCTTCTGGCTCCATCCTTTTGCCATCCGTGCTAACCGAATTCGCTCATTGTACCCTTCAATGAGGTCTCCTTTGATCAGGTCAAATACGTCCTTTCGAGGTCGTGGGGATAGTCGGGGTACTGTACTTCCCTGGAGAGGTTTTCGAGCCGTCGGTGGTGTACGGGCCTGCTGGACTTCTCTCCCATATCTTGCACACTGCATACAGACCTGTAGTTCTGCCCCTTCGATACGTACTCGCTTAGGCTGCCCCTTTATCTCGGCCCCGCATAATTCACATTGCATACGGACAACATCTTTATAGTTCATTTTTCCCTATATATCTACTTGATAGAGATGACTACCATCACTCCAGCCGGTGGTGAACCCCTTGATGAGGAGGAGGTGTACAAATACCTGCTCGACCGAATCAATGACCTTGAGAAGAGGAATATGGAACTTCGAGAACAGGTCCGCCAGCTGGAATCTGAAAAAAGATATGGCGATACACAGAAAATTCGGTATGAACGGGAGATTCGAAAACTGAAAAGTGAGATAGAACAGCTTCGGAGTCCCCCCCTCATTATTGCGATGATCACCGATGTCATCGACAAGAACCGGGTAGTTGTGCGGAGCAGTGCAGGTCCCCGATTTCTCGTCCGTACATCTCAGTTTATTGATCAGGATGCAATAAAGCCTGGGGTACGGTGTACATTGAACCAGCAATCGCTAGCTATTGTTGATGTGCTTCCCTCGAGTTATGATACTCAGGTGCATGGGATGGAGATTGTCCAGATGCCGGAGGAACGGTATATAGACATCGGTGGTCTCGAACCCCAGATCCGAGAGATCAAGGAAGCGGTGGAACTTCCCCTCCGAAGGCCAGAGCTATTCGACACCATCGGAATAAAACCCCCGAAAGGAGTCCTTTTGTACGGGCCCCCAGGAACCGGAAAAACTCTACTGGCCCGTGCGGTTGCACATGAGACCAGTGCACGGTTCCTTCGGGTTATCGCGTCAGAACTGGTTCAGAAATATATTGGAGAAGGTGCGAGGCTGGTTCGGGAACTCTTTGAGATGGCGAAGGATAAATCGCCAGCCATTATCTTCATAGACGAGCTGGATGCGATTGGGGCAACAAGGATGGACGTGGATACCTCAGGAGATCGCGAAGTGCAAAGAACCCTATTGCAGCTTCTTGCCGAGATGGATGGGTTCGATGAACGGGGAGATGTGAAGATCATTGGAGCGACAAACCGGATCGATATCCTTGACCGGGCTCTGCTCCGACCCGGAAGATTCGACCGGATCATTGAGATTCCGCTTCCCGATATCGCTGGCCGGCTGGCAATCTTCCGAATCCATACAAAAGGGATGAACATAGATGATGGAGTGAATCTTGAAGAGATTGCCCGGCTCACTGATGGCAGAAACGGGGCCGATATCAGGGCGATCTGTATGGAAGCAGGAATGTTTGCTATCCGTGCAGAGCGCTCAAAAGTTACGAGGGAAGATTTCCTGAAAGCGGTCGAGAAGCTGATGGTGGATTACAATAAACACCAGTTTACGCCCTCTTTTGGGACCATGTATGCATAGAAAAGCAACACAACCATATCCTTTTTTACCGTTGAAGTATTAGTGCGATATATTTTTAGATATAACTGATTCTCCAGTCTTTTTTCTTAATGTTTATGATATGAGATACAGGCTGGAAAGATCAACTTAATCCAGCCCACCGAGAAAAAGGAGCAGTAGATAATATATCAACATGGAGACAGAACATTATCCCATGAGAGAGGAGTAATATCCCGACATGATACCACACTAAGATCCCTAGCAATTCATACACGATAATTCCGAAGGGCCTTATTAAACCGATGGAGAGACGCTCCTTGGTGAGAATCTCTCAGATCGAAATAATTTTCTTGTCTTTCACATCCCAAAAATAAGATTTTCCATCATCATTTCTGATTAGAAAGGGCATAGTCCCATTCCTGCCCCTACAGTTCTATCATCATCAACTCAATCCGTGTCTTTAGTCTCCCACTCCCTAGTAAGCCATATAGATCCATAAGTGGGATCAGGAGATGAAGGTTTTATCAGAAAGTTCCGTGTCTCATTGGGAGGTTAATAAAAAGCCCCTCACTCCCGAAGCACCGATATGG
>JAJRCP010000097.1 GCA_028678885.1 Methanomicrobiales archaeon | reverse complement strand
TGCGATGTATGTCAGTTACCAGAAATACCATCCGGTGATCTATCCGATGCAGGGAGGTACGGGAATTACTCCACCTGTTGCAGTCAACGGTGGTATAGCCGCAAACAGTGCAGTTTCGCCTATTGCTATCCCTCCTGATTTCAATTCCCTGAGCGAGACCCAGAGGCAGTCGATTCTCAATAGTCTCCGGAATGCCGAACAGGACGCGATCCGGCGGCGGGAAGCAGACCAGACCACCACAGTTGTCCACAAGATCGCGATATCGGGCGGAACAATCTCTTACATGGCAAAAGGTGAAGTGCCGGGTACCCTGGACAATCAGTTCTCGATGGATGAATATAATAACAATCTCCGCCTCGCAACCACATCCAGTGTCTACACCCCGTCCGGGCAGTACACCTATAACAATGTCTATGTTCTGGATGGGAGTATGAAAACGATCGGTTCTTTAACCCATATTGCCGAACAGGAATCGATCTATTCGACCCGGTTCGTCGGTGACCGGCTGTACATGGTGACCTTCAAGCGGATCGACCCCCTTTTTGTGATCGACCTCTCGACCCCGGAGAACCCGAAGATCCTCGGAAAACTGACGATCCCCGGATACTCTGATTACCTGCACCCGTATGACGCGACGCATATCATCGGCATCGGCAAGCAGACGGCGACAAATGACTGGGGCGGTGTCTCAACAAGCGGGATCAAGCTCGCCCTCTTCGATGTCTCTAACGTCTCCAACCCAAAACAACTCGACAAGGTACAGATCGGTGATGCAGGCTCTGACTCCGCAGCCCTCACCGACCACCATGCCTTCCTTTTTGATAAGGCAAAGAACCTCCTGGTGATCCCGGTTCGGGCGGTCTCTGCATCCCCGGTCGTAAAAGGGGACTATTACAACTACCAGCAGAACATCTGGTACGGGGCCTATGTGTTTGGCCTCACCCCGCAGACCGGGTTTACCCTCCGGGGTACAGTCCAGCATGGGACTGGCGATGACAGTTACTATTATTATGGCAGCTCGATATCGGAGGTTAAGCGTTCCCTCTATATTGGCAATGTCCTCTACACGATGTCATCAAAACAAATCAAGGCAAATTCGCTGGATGATATCAACACAACGATCGCGACGATACTCCTTCCCGGTACTGGAGATGTATACTACCCTGTTCCGATGGGGATAGAGTAGAAACTTGATTCCAGCTTACAATTTTTTAAAAATTACAAAAATATGTCTCTTCCCCCAGGCACACATGGTAAACCCTTCACCTTCTCCACCCCATGATCACACCCGTCTCTCTCCGTCTTTTCATGGATGCTGATCTATGGCGCTGGCCTTGGATTATTTGTAAACTGAAATTTATCGCTGGCTAGTTGCGGGAAGGCGTACAAAGAGATGACGTAAACTATTTCCCGATCTTGATTAGCATCTCTTCTAGTGATGGGTACCGTGATTCGATCCTCTCCACTGCCCCTCCCGCCTCAGCAATCGCTGCGGTAATCCGGTTCATTTCTGTGATGCTTGCTGCAGAAGAGATATAAAATCCATTATTACTCGTGAAAGGAATCTGACCAGCAATCTTTTCTGGCGTATCGACCGTGAAGAGGATTGTATAAGTAATGGAACCGAATAGATCCTGGAGCTCATTCATGGACCCACAGGCTACTTCTTTTCCCCTCCGGAGGATCATCACCCGGTCACAGATCTCTTCCACCTGATAGAGGTTGTGGGCAGAGAGGAGGATCGTTTTTCCTTGTTTCCTCAGCTCTTTGAGATACTCGACAATCGTACGGGATGTCATGGGATCAAGGCCTGAGGTTGGTTCATCATAGATAAGGATCCGTGGATCGTGGAGAAG
This sequence comes from Methanomicrobiales archaeon, assembly GCA_028678885.1. Taxonomy (GTDB): domain Archaea; phylum Halobacteriota; class Methanomicrobia; order Methanomicrobiales; family JACTUA01; genus JAJRCM01. Next base: position 1,316 of record JAJRCP010000097.1, on the reverse strand, counting down.
AGAGCGGGCGATTGCCACTTTCTTCTTCATCCCCTTCGAGAGTTCCCCAATCTTCTTCCTGTCCGTTTCGAGGGAAAGGGAACCAAGAAGGTCATCGGCCCGCTTCTGTATCTGCCCCTTGGATAGCCCGTAAACCTCTCCAAAAAAGGAGAGATAGGCAGGGACACTCATGGTCTCATACAGTCGCGATTCTTCGGCGAGGTACCCGAGCATTTTTTTCAGGGTGAGCGGGTCTCTCAGGACATCGATCCCCTCCACCGTGAGCTCTCCTGCTGTTGGAGTGATCAGTCCGGATATGATCTTCAAAAGGGTGGTCTTTCCGGCTCCGTTATGCCCGATCACCCCCAGTATCTGTGCAGCAGGTAGATCAAAGCTGATCCCGTCGAGGGCGATAAAACCATTGAACTCCTTTCTGAGACCAGCAGCATGGATCATGGGATACAATTATTTTTACTTTCGATTCATTAAATTTTTTACATCGTGATAAGTACGAAATATTGACGTACTAAATTATTATGGGTTATTTCGCGGCAATCCTGACAATTTCCCGCTGGGAAGTGAAAAGAGTCCTCACCACGACGACCCGCTCGGTACTGCCGCTTGCCATAGTACTTATCTTTGCCCTCTCGCTGGTATCCGGATATGCTGCCCAGAGCGGGATCCACCTGCAGGACGGGATCTATCGCTTGGGAACGGATGATCCGGTACTTGCCTCCCTTTTTTCCCATGATCCACGTTTCACCGTCTTCTATGTCGATACGAGCTCTCTCCGGGAACAGGGGGATGCCTTTGACGTTACCCTTACCGGTGGTAATGCATATGCCCAGTCCAACGAACGTGGTGCCGCAGCCCTGAAGGCCGTATCCCGAGATTATGATCAGTATGTCGCACAGGTATACAGCAATCAGGAAGATCTCTTCGCATCATATCCCCTCTGGATCGACCAGCACTATGTGCAGAGTGAGCTCACATTCCGTGCAACCGAGGGAGGGCAGTACCTGGATATTCAGCCCACTCAGGGCAATCCTTCTCCTTCAGGACCTGTGGAGATCATTCCGGATCCTCTTCCCACCCTGCCCCTTCCAGAACCGGATCTCCGGCAGGAGATAATAAAAGGCACCCAGAATACCCCGTTTAATCGCTATACCTCGATTCTCAAGCCCGAGAGCGGACTGGGCAATTTCCAGGTTCCTTCCCAGCTTACGCCCTCTCTGCCCTTCGACTCGATCATTTCCGTTTTCGTCTTCATCTTTCCTCTCTACTTCATCTCACAGTTCTTCATGATGTCCATCATGGGCGAACGGATTGACCGGAGG
>JAJRCP010000096.1 GCA_028678885.1 Methanomicrobiales archaeon | reverse complement strand
TGGTTGGACACCCCGGGAAACTCCCTCTAGTCTGGGACAAACTGACCTTCAAAGTCACCCTGATGGAACGGGTGGTGGGTGCAGACAGTGAGATACCCATCGAACCGCTCAAACACAAAGAGCCCTTGATGATCTCTGTTGGAACCGCGGTAACGGTTGGTGTCGTGGTGAATACGAGAAAAGATCAGGTGGAAGTCGTGCTCAAGCGGCCGGTCTGCGCCGATGCGAGCTCAAGAATAGCTATCAGCAGACAGGTGAGTGGGCGATGGCGGCTGATCGGCATGGGAGTCCTGATCGGGTGAAAGTATTGCTGGACACGAATGCCCTTACCCTCCCGGCCCAGTTCGGGCTTGACCTTTTTAGGGAACTGGAGCGCCTGCTTGGAGCCTATGAACCGGTGGTCCTTGAGGGCTCTTTCCTGGAACTGGAACGACTGGGTAGAGGTGCAGGGAAAGATGCTGCAGCGGCACGGGTGGGACATGCACTCGCCGAACGTTGCACAGTAGTCCGAACATCTGATATCCGAGGATCGGTCGATGATCAGATTGTGCGATATGCAGAGAATACAGGGTCTATTGTGGTTACGAATGACATCGCACTGAAAAAAAGGCTCAGGGAGAAAGGTATTCAGGTGATAGGCATGAGGAAGAGAAAGATACTGGAGATCGGAGGCTGATGCATGTATTACCGGTTGAAACTGGCAGATAAAGTACGAGTTCCCCCCAATCGTCTGGGAGAGGAGCTGGAAAAGGTGATCTTGAACGTACTGGAAGAACAGCTCGAAGGGAGTATAGACAAGGATCTGGGGATATTCATCGCAATCACTAAGGTGTTTGACGTTGGAGAAGGGGAACTTGTTCCGGGAGATGGGGCGGTATACTACGATGTCACGTTTGAGGCACTTGTCCTCCGGCTTGCACTCCAGGAAATCGTGGAAGGCATCGTGGTTGAGACCACCAGTTTTGGTGCGTTTATCAGCCTCGGTCCCATCGATGCGATGCTCCATGTGAGCCAGATCTCCGATGAATTCATTAATTATGATGAAAAGAACGGTCGCCTTATCTGCCAGGACTCCAAGCGGTTCATCGGTGTAGGGGACATCGTGCGTGCACGGGTGGTGACCCTGAGTCTAACCGAGCGGGAGCCGCGAGAAAGTAAGATTGGGCTTACCATGCGCCAAGTGGGCCTAGGTCCTCTGACCTGGCTTACCGAAGAGTACGAGAAAGAACAGGGGAGTGCCCGTGGTAGTACGTAAAAAACAACCCTCCGTATGCCGGGACTGCCACCGGGTCGTAGAAGGGGAGAGTTGTGTGATATGTGGTACATCGAACCTGACCATTGACTGGGCAGGATATCTCATCATCATCGATCCGGAACATTCTGACATCGCGAAGAAGATGAATATCAAATTACCTGGCCGGTACGCTCTGAAGGTACGCTAAAGATGTATCGCCTCCCTGAACGGGAACGGCAGTATCTGAAAAAGCCGTTTGGTACTGTATACAAAGATATTTCAGAAACGCTTTCCCTTTTATCCGGAAAGAAAGTGTATGCGGTGGGAGATGTGGTAACCCATCGCCTCCTAGGCTATGGCGTAATCCCCACCCTAGCAATCATCGATCAGCGGACCATGCGAACTCCCTGCACCCGTATTCCCGAATATCAATCCCATCGGTTCTCTGCGAGAAATCCGCCAGGAACCATTACTGAGGAACTTATTGACAGTATAAAACGAGCCCTTCATAAAGAGCCATCGATCATTGTCGTAGAAGGGGAAGAGGATCTGGCGGTCATTCCTGTGATACTCGAGGCATCGGAAGGAGGAATTCTTCTCTATGGCCAGCCTCAGGAAGGTGTCGTTCTGAGGGAAATTGATAAGGTGGCAAAACAGGATGCACGAATGCTCTTATCCCGTTTTATCAGGGATGATAAGTCCAGCCATGGGAAGAGAGTTTAAATAAATCGCTCAACAACATATACAGGATACCGATGGACATTACGATAGTCGAAGATAAGAGAAATGAGCTCCTGCATCGAAGAGAGCTGTTCTTTCGAGTCACCTATGAGGGCCCCACTCCCTCACGGCAACAGGTGCTGGACAAGTTGACGGCACTCCAAAACCTCAATCCGAATCTTGTCATCATCGATTCTCTGGAGACGCGATTTGGTAAGATGGCATTGAAAGGAAAAGCCCGCATCTATGATGCAGAAGAAGCACGAACTCAAACGGAACGCCCCTACCTCACCCAACGTGGTAAGAAAGCCGAAGCACCGGAGAAGACCTGATGGCAGAAAAACGGAGCTCCTACTATACTATCAAGGAAGGGAAAGCAGTATTACAGAGGAAATCCTGTCCCCGGTGCGGGACCGGTGTCTTCCTCGCGGATCACAAAGACCGACTCACTTGTGGAAAGTGTGGATATACAGAATTTAAAAAATAATTTCTTTTTTGATGCCAATCACCGGGCCCATCTTGGGTATTGAAGGCACGGCCTGGAACCTCAGTGCCGCAGTTTTTGGAGACGAACTAATCACGCAGCATGCGTCCGCCTACGAACCTCTTCAGGGTGGAATTCATCCCCGAGAAGCCGCACAACATCACGCCACGATGATGAAGGAGGTGATCGGGAAGGTGCTAAAGGAGACAGATAGAATCGCAGGTGTCGCATTCTCCCGGGGACCCGGCCTTGGGCCCTGTCTTCGAACCGTTGGCACTGCGAGCCGTGCTCTGGCACTCGCATTCAACGTCCCTCTCATCGGTGTTAACCATTGCATCGCTCACATCGAAATTGGACGATGGGCAACCGGATGTAGAGATCCCATTACCCTCTACGTAAGCGGTGCCAATACCCAAGTGCTCGGATTCCTGCATTCACGATATCGGATCTTTGGGGAAACCCTGGATATCGGACTAGGAAATGCACTGGATAAGTTTGCCCGGTATAAGGGACTTCCCCATCCCGGTGGACCCATTGTAGAGGAACTAGCACTAAAAGGCAGCTACTTGGAGTTGCCCTATACGGTAAAGGGAATGGATCTGGCATTCTCCGGCCTCGTCAGTGCCGCGAAGGATAGCCATGCATCGCTGGAAGATGTGTGTTTCTCCCTTCAGGAAAATGCTTTTGCTATGTGTGTGGAGGTAACAGAACGGGCTCTTGCTCATGCAGAAAAAGAGGAAGTTCTCCTGGTGGGTGGAGTGGGTGTAAATGGGCGTTTGCAGGAAATGCTTCGCATCATGTGCGAGGATCGGGAGGCGACCTTCCATGTTCCCCCAAAAAAATACCTTAGTGATAATGGAGCAATGATCGCGTACACCGGAAGACTAATGCTGGAGAGTGGCCAGACGATCCCCATCGAAGAATCCCGTATCAATCCCGGATACCGTGCAGACGAAGTTGACGTAACCTGGAGAAAGAACTCACAAGTATCTCCTCGAACTCTGGAGAAAACCGAGGCACGGGGGGCAGAAGCGATCGTTACCTTAGGCAAAGAGATCGTCGACAAGCACCGTATCGGTAAAAGGTACCGAAGACCAGAGCTGGATCAGCGACTCATATTCGAACGAACGAGAGCCGAAGCGCGTCTGATCGCAACAGCCCGAAAAGCCGGGGTACCCACTCCAATCATACAGGATGTGACCCCGGATATAATTATCATGGAACGGGTGCATGGAGCGCTGTTGAAAGATGAATTGCATCCGGAATACCTGCGGGCAGCGGGAGAAACGGTAGGGAAGCTGCATTCAGCTGGTATTATCCATGGGGATCTCACCACCAGCAATATGATCCTACGAGATGAGAGATGTGTCTTGATCGACTTTGGTCTTGCGCAGGTATCGACCGAGCTGGAGGCCCGAGGGGTAGATCTACATGTACTCTTCCAAACCTTGAAAAGTACAACCCCTGATTATAAGATCCTGAGGGAAGCATTCATAGAGGGATACCAGGAAAACTTTCCCTTGTTTGAAGAAGTGCTGAAACGGGAGCATGAGATAGAACGCCGGGGGAGATATCTCTGAAACTCGCTATTGTTACCGGAAACCAGCATAAAGCGCAGGAAGTTGCTGCGTACTTCTCCGGAGTTCTCGACGTGGAACATATCTTTCTAGAGTGTCCGGAGCCTCGATATACGGATGTGGGAGAAATCGCACGGGGGAAGGCACAATTCGCCTATAACTCCCTGCACAGACCCCTCATTGTAGATGACACCGCGTTTTGTATTGATGCTTGGAAGGGTTTCCCAGGTC
>JAJRCP010000095.1 GCA_028678885.1 Methanomicrobiales archaeon | reverse complement strand
ATTTTTATTGCCTTGTTATTCTGTTAAGTAATTGTCAATAAACACATTTGATGTCCCGTTTGAACCAATGGGGCCCCCTTGTATTCAACGGCAGGAGTGAGATGACCATGCATGATGACGTACCAACCAAAAATCACTATAAATGGATATCCAAGGTCTACGGAGATGCGCACAATTTTACTCATCCGCATCAGCTTCACCTCTGTAGAATTTGCGGAACATTAATGCCACACCAATGACCGCAGTAAAAAGGACAGTAGATTCCCCCAGTGTATCAAATCCCCTGAAATCGAATGTCACAGAGGTGCACTGGTTATTGGTTGCTGTTTGCACCTGCCCAAATCTGAGAAAATAATCATCCATGTCGGAATGCTGAGGCTTTCCGAATTCCAAACTCAGGGGAATCATCAAAAGACCGATTGTGAGGATGGCCAGAGAGATATAGGTAACTGCTTTTCTCATTAGTTCTCCCCCTCAAATCTACCAGTCGCACGAACTGCGATGATGAATATCGCGGTGGTCAAGCCAGCCCCGACAGCAGCTTGGGAGATCGCAACATCTGGAGCCTGCAAAATGTAGAACTCGAGCGAGATTAAGAAACTGAATAATCCTGAGGCGAGTGCTGCAGCGAGCAGATCCCTGAAATGATAGGTTAATGCTGCAGATATGATGAGCCCAGCGAGTACCAGGAACTGGGGAATTAACTCTATCATGGGTGAAATTCCTCCAATCGATCGCAGATAGCGGGACTTGGTTTAATCCCCATCCTATGTGCGGCTCTGGCGATGGCATGTGATCCCACCGCGTTGGTAAAGGCGAGGGCCAGCATGGCAATAAAAGCATGAATTGCGAGAACCATGAACTGACTGTCCTTGGAGTCAAAAAAAAGCCAGAGGCCATACACCACAACGGAAAGGGAAGTGAAGATTGATCCGAATGTGGTTGCCTTGGTAGTCGCATGCATTCTTGTGTACAGATCGGGGAACCGTAGTAAACCAAGAACGCCAAGAGTATTGAATGATGTTCCAATAAGCAGGAAGATAAGGATAACTCCTTCAATAATCATTTCACAACTCACCTCCAAGGTATTTTGCGATAAAAAGGGTGGCAACAAAAGAGAGGAGAGAATAAACGATAGCAACATCGATAAAAATTATCTCCCTGAAGGCAACCCCGAGAAGGATCAATGATGCTACAGTGAGGGTATTGACTGTATCCACTGCAACCGCCCGATCAGCTGGTGTGGGTCCTTTATATAGACGTATCGTTGAACCGGCCATTAGTATAACTAGGACTGCAATAATCGGGTACCAGAAAGGGAGGAGTATCCATGGATCATTCATTCAGCAATCCTCCTTATCCAGGCTGGAAGATTTGCGAGTGAGAAAAGTTCGACATCCTTGAATGCCGCTTTTTCTTCGTCCCCTTCACCAATATTGATGTTATGAATGAAGAGATCATGGGTCTTTTCATCGATGTCGACGGTGATAGTTCCGGGAGTCAAGGTGATTGAGTTGGCAAGCATAAAAATACCAAGATCCGTCCGTAAGTTCGACTCAACACGGACGATTCCTGGACGGATTTTCATCGTGATCACCCGATAGGCCACATCCAGGTTCGCCTTGGTCATCTCGATGAAGAAGGGGAGGATAATATAGACAGCGAGCAGGATCAAACGGATGGGGTTTGCCATCCGGTAGTTCTTTTTCCTGCACAGGAAATTCCTCGTCACAATACCGGTCAGAATCCCCAGAGCTACACCGGCGATTAGCTCGGAGCTGGACCACAACCCGATGTTCCCGCTTCCTGCGGTAAACACCAGATAGATAAAAAAACCAAATAGGGCGGTAATAATGAATGGAATCACATTTTCACCTTATCCTTGAGAGAAAGATAGAATTTTTTCATCGAGATAAGGACCATGATAATCTCGAGCGTGCGGGCCATTTATCATGATTAATAATGATCTAAAATCATTGCACTTAAGCGTTTTTATTTCTTTGGTGCCCGTGGTCATCCTTGGCTAATCCCTTAACATATTTATCTCCCCCTCCCCAATGGGTATACTGGAATGCAAATCCCTCATTGCGGCATGATCGCGCTTTTCTGGTATGATATCTGTAATATATCCGCCCCAGGAAAATCTAGTGCGTGCAGATCAGATTCCTGTAATGTGTTTATCTTTCCTTTACAGCGCAGGGAAATAAGGCAGATGAGAACTAGCCTGGAAGATCCCCAGATATCCGGCGTAAAAGGATGCAGTTAAATGCCTGAGATTACCATCGTTGATTACGGTGTGGGAAACCTAAGAAGCGTGATGAGAGGGCTTGAAAAAGCAGGAGCCCGGACGCTCATTACTGCCGATAAAGAGGAGATTGCCTCCGCTGACGGGATTATCCTTCCGGGAGTTGGTGCCTTCCGTGAAGGTATGGAGATGCTAGGAGATCTACAATCGGTGGTGAAGGAATCAGCCGGAAGAGTTCCACTCCTCGGAATCTGCTTAGGTATGCAGATGCTCATGGAATGGAGCGAGGAACGGGGAATCCACCATGGACTAGGACTCATCCCTGGTATCGTGACCCGGTTCCCTGTCTGCCCTGGTTGGAAAGTCCCCCATATGGGGTGGAATACGCTCCGGATCGAACAGCCCATTTCCCTGCTTGCAGGACTCCACTCGCAGGAATACGTGTATTTCGATCACTCCTATTATGTCTCCACCCTCACTGAGTGGTCTCTAGCAAAAACAGAATACCTCTGTACATTTTCCTCCTGTATCGGAAAAGAAGACGTATACGGTGTCCAGTTCCACCCGGAAAAAAGCGGCACAATCGGTCTTGGTATCCTGAAAAATTTTATTGATCTGTGTTAGGTATTATCCTCGTCTCGATCTCTGATGCGTATCGTCTTTTCAGCTCGAAGAGCGCGAGGGTTAGGATTGTAATTCCTCCCCCCAGAATAAAGAAAATGACAGGGTGATAGCTTGTACCTGCAGCGCCTATGACGGGTGCAGGGAAGCTATTTACCCGCAATCCATCACTCGAAATTGCTTTTTCCTGTATCGGGGGAAGAGCGCTAGGTGCCGAAAGGGCAAGGAGGGTGAACAGCACCACGCCCGCGAGTATCACAATCGCGAAGAGAGAGGCATATTTTAGGAGAAGAGAACGTACATCTCCAGGCCTAGGAGCGACGATGACCACCTGATTACGCAGCCCATACACCTTTATCTCCCTCCCTTTCTTGCTCCATCGTTTTTCGATCACATCCAGTATATCAGCTTCCACTAGGTTTTCGAGGTGGTACTGAATGGTGGTGAGGGGGAGATCAAGGGATTCGGATAGCTGGGTGGCGGTATGGCCCCCTTCTTTCATTTGATTCAGAATATCACCTGCCGTTGGACTTGAGATGGCTTTTGCAATCTTCTGTGCCCTCTCATCACCAGGTTCCAGAATTAGAATATCATCCGGCATTAAGCTCCCCCAATATTGCTGCTCTACCCTCTTCCAGAGCTTTATCGAGAAATTCTATTCGTGAACCACTACCTTGGGCGAGCACGGAAGTCCCTCCGCCCTTTCCTCCTAGTACCTGACAGACTCTCTGTACAATGGCGACCGCGTGGACTTTTGGATTTCCCGAAGCGACGACCACATGCACACGTTCATTCCCGGACAGCAGCACTGCCACTCCCCCCCTCTCCGCAAATCCAGTCGCAATGGTCACGAGCTCAGAAGGAGTTCCTATCATCGTTTTTACTGCGACCGGAACCTCTCCAACCTTCCCAGTCTCCAAATGGGCAATCTCTAAGTCAGCGATCCTTTTCTGCAGCCTCCCGATCTCTTTTCTCTGTTCTTTCCATTCGGTGAAGAACCGTTGCACAGTTGTAGGAAGGTTTTCTGGTTGCACGCTCACCGCTTTTGCGGCCTCAAAGAGGAACCCCTCAAGATGTTGGAGGTAGTAGATCGCTGCAGTTCCTGCCGCAAACTCGATGCGTTCTATTCCGTCTTGGACGTGTTCAATTCGGATGATCTTGATCACTCCGACTTCACCAGTACTCCTACAATGTGTACCGGCACAGGCCTCTACGTCTCTGTTCACCCGTACGACACGGATCTCTTTACCGGGAGGCACCCCTCCCTGATAGAGTTCAAACCCGTACTTCTGCTCTGCCTTAGTCCGTTCCTCCCATTTGATGGAAATGAGCGAGTCTTCCGTAACCATTTGGTTTGCGAGCACCTCGATCCGCAGTATTTCCTCGGGGGTGATATGCTTATAATGGCGAATATCCAGGCGGGAACTCTCGCTGCCCTTCTGGGCCCCTGCCTGATGGATGTGAGTCCCCAGCACATCTTTCGCAGCTCGTAAAAGAAGATGCGTGGCGGTGTGATGCCGCATCAGGGATCTCCGCCGCTCCTCATCGATCTTTCCCTTTACTCGCTCTCCCCGGTACAGAACGCTGCCCCTTGTCTGGTGCAAGATTACCTCGCCTAGCTGGAAGGTATTCTCCACCCGGATCATACCCTCTGTGGTGATAAGGAGGCCCGTATCGGCAGGCTGTCCCCCTCCTTCCGGATAAAAGAGTGTCTGGTCGAGGATAACATATCCGTCAAAAAAGTCAATCACTCCTGCGTCGAACTCTATGTCATCCGTTTGTTCGTAATACAGCTTTTTCGTTGGGGGAAGGCCCGCTACCTGGTCCCGGTACTTCTCGAGCGGAATCTCTCGCTCGGAATCTGCCTGGGCGTGAAGGCCTGCCACCATAGAATAGAAGTTATCCGGGAGCTCGACCTCGGACCCTTCCTGAGTGGCGATATCTCGAACCATCTCTGGAGAGATCCCGTGTGAATCATAGAGAGTGATTAATTCTGCTACCGGAATGGATCTGTTTTTCTTACGATATGCAGAAGCGAGTTTCTGGATGATGCGCGAACCCCGCTGGAGAGTCTGGCGATATCGATCCACCTCATTATGCACAATCTCTCGGATCACATCCGTGCTCTGCTCGAATGTCTGGTCCCCTGAAGCCTTCACTTGCATCTCAATCAGATCTGCGAGATCAGTCTTAATCCCCAGCTCATACATTGTGCGGAGTGTCCGACGCAGTACTAAACGTGCGAGATACCCTTCTCGTACATTAGAGGGAACAATGCAGTCTCCCAGCATGTAGGCAAGACACCGCGTATGGTCAGCGATGGTATACAGCTTCTCAAAGGGAACAATCACTTTCTGGAGATCTTCAAAGGATACACCGATAGTATACGCCATCCGTTTCCGCATCTGAAGAAGGCTCGATCCTTGGATGTCCACAAGCCCAGAATATTTTGCATTCAATGCCAGGATATGAGCATACTCCTGAGTAGAGAGGAATTCTTCCAAATGTATTTCGTGGATGAGTGAGTCGATCAGAGTAGGAAATATAGCGTCATAGATGGTTGGGGACCCCTGAGAAGCCCATACAAACCGTTCAAGACCGTAGCCGGTATCTACAATGCGGGTCTTCATAGGATAATAGGGATCTCCATCAAGAATAACGGGGGTTTCGGTGGTTTTTTCACGGCCCAGGTTCATAAATACCAGCGTCGCCACCTCTAGACCTCCGATAAGGACTTCAAGCGAGGGACCCGCATTTCCTCCCCCAAACCAGGGGTGCTCCTTGTAGCTGATCTTGGTTAGATCTGCACCGATAGATGCTAGGAATTCATCGCAGAAGGCAACAGTCTCATCCTTCCAATAGATTACTCGTTCCTGGGAGTTGAATGCATGATGTGCCATCATCTCGAACAGGGTTAAATGGCGACCGGATCGGCCTACGGAATCCAGGTCGTTCAATCGTATACACGGCTGGGAGATGGTGAGTGGATTTGCCGGAGGAGGAACGAGCCCGCTCGTGACGAATGGCTGAAAATCTGCGATGGAAGCGATGGTCAGGTATATATCGTCACGCCACCGGGCGGCCACCGGGTAGCGTTCGAGTCGGGTATGCCCATGCCGTTCGAAGAACGAGAGAAACGCTTCCCGCATCTCAGGTACTGTATGGGGATCAAAGACTGGATGACCGATGAAGGTGTAGGATTCACACGGGGCATCCCCGCACACTACCCGCCCTGGGTCCCGTGTCCAGAAGGGATTCGCGCACGAGGTGCATATCTTCCGGATCAGTCCATGATCTCGAAAATAATCGAGTTGATATTCTTCCTCCATCATGAAAAATCCCAGTCTATAACTGTATATTTTTCCTGCAAATGATAAAAAGCATTAGTGTCGACCTGACGTCTTGAGTGAAGGATAATACCAGCTGCCATAATCTTCGTAACAACCGGTATCACTGGCTACCCGCATCGCGAGAATATGAACACACTCCCGCCCACGGAAGAGAAAATCATTGCAGGTGCAAAAATCTTCATCAACCACGTATTCATCGTTGTATCCCACGACAACAAAGAAATCACGATATTTTTTTACCCGTCTTTCCTCCACCGCTTTCAGGGCTTTCTTTCCCCGCACCCCATACTGCTTCTCTAGAGCATCCCTCAGGGAAGGTGTGAGCGCATGGGTGCATGCCTCCTCATCCCATACCCCGTTCATCTGAGATTCCTGCATGACAGTTGGGTCTCCATGAAGAACCAGGAATGATCTTCTGCGAGCCTGCGCATAGCAGGGGCCTCTAGGTTATAATGCGTGGACTCCAGCAGGGGGAGAGAAGATCGAAGGGCAACATGGTGTTTCAATTCGGAGGAAAGGAATGCATCTGCCCCATTACGGTGTGCGAATTCAATCAGGTTTGGCTGAAATCCACTCCCTCCCACAATAGCAAGGGTATGTGACTCTTCAATTTCACCATAGATCCGGAGAGGACCATTGAGTCTTTCTCCGATCTCTTGGAGCGAGAGGGTGCATGTACCAATGACTCCCATGGGCATTTCGATCACCTGGTTTAACCCAAGGAGGTGGGCCAGTGTCCAATTTACCCCTTCTGGTGCCCGGTCAAAGTTAGTGTGCATTACATAGAGGTTCATATTCGCAATGAGCAGTCCACGAATCAGGTCCGCATCGTAACCCCGAATCACGGAGAGTGAATCGTGAAAAGGATTATGATGAGCAACAAGGAAAGTGCTCCGCCGGAGTATGGCCTGCTGTACTACTTTGGGGGTGACGTCTACACAGCAGCAGACATTCCGGACCTCCTCACCCCCTTCCACAAGAAGGCCGATTCTCTCTCGGTCATCCTCGTCAGCAAGTTCAGGAGGGGCGATCCCTTCCAGCAGTGCGAGAATCGCACCGATCTGCATGAAGCAGTGTTTCTCATCGAATGATAAAATGCTGCTGTTAAGGGTAGGATGTCAACATACACATCGGACAAGAGACAAGTATGCCGAATGACAACAGTTCAGGCTAAAGCGACTAACAGCTTCCCCCGTCACGCACAGATTGACCTATATTGTCGAAACATCTATTTTTAAACTTTATATCATTCTCAAAACAGCAGATGTTCATCGATTCCGAAATCTCCTTAAACTCCCTTTTTGAAAATTTGATGATTGGTAACACATGAAAGACAAAAACATTAGATTCGTGAGATGGTTCGTTGAGTTTGTTATGGGAATTGTACTTTTGATTTGTTTTAGTACTGGGTTACTGAAGTCCAATTTTTTTATGCGATTATTCAACCTTACCGATTTAGTGTTACCTATGGCGAGAATCAGCGATATTCATGATCGATCTGGTCTTGTTCTTGGAATCTTGGTTGCAATACACCTTTATCTAAATCGTGGATGGATTATTAAAACAACCAAGACAATATTTATTGACCGAATAGTTCCGGAATAATTGTAATCTAATGTAAGGTTATAAAATTAAAAAATGAAGATATTCTAATTTCAGTTCCCAAAATAACTGCTATTTAAGTCTCCACTATTTGAATAACCTCGTTCTTCCCAATAACCACGATAATTTGGATTGTCGATAAGTTCTATCTTCTCAACCCATTTCTCCCATTTATAGCCCCATTTATCTTCAGCAACAAGTTCGAAGGGGAATCCCCGATTAGCCGGAAGAGTGACATTGTTCATTCGATAAGCCATGATGATATTATTATCCATCAAATAAGTCAATGGAAAAGAAGTCTTATAACCATCGTATGCCGTGAAAATGACCGTATTTGCACGAGGATCGATACCCGCACCATGTATTAAATCTCGAACTAGTACACCCTCCCATAAGATAGTTACATCCCACCCTTCTACGCAGAAAAGGGTGACAACCTTTGAGTAGTGAGGAAATTGGTTCAGTACTTCATTATACGTATATACACGGGTTGTATTTGTGAGACCTGTAATGGTTAGCCGATAATCTGACTCATTAATATATTGCGGTCCTTTTACAGAATTTTCATGGAAATCTGAGATAGAAGAAAGGTTTTGACCATGATATGACCTAATTTCCACGGAAGGTAGAGGGGTAACTCCAGGTGAACCTGCTAGTATCGTAGGAATACCGAAAATGATGTAAAGAATAATTACGAATAAAACAACACTAACGTAAATTAACATCGATCTATTATTCATTTATAAGATTTAATCGAGAATCATTCATTAAATATCGGATATTGTCACAAAATTATTAGTTATTAATAGATTGATTTTAATTTTCGTTCTATCAATACTGGTACCATGAAATTGTGGGAGAACCATCGCAGAATCAGACTACTGTGACGAATCTCACTTTTCGTTATTGCAGTCTATGGGTTCTGATCTTTCGAATCCCGCGACTCTCCTCCCCCTTAGAGCTAGATTATTACTGTTAGTAATAAAAACCTATAAAATATATTCGAAATAATAATAATCCTATGGAGAAATCCCTTGAGCTGATCAATCAGAAAATCAGAGATGGAAATGCAACGGTCGTGACTGCCGACCGGATGCCTACCTTGGTCGATGAAATTGGGGAGGACCGGGCACTTAATGAGGTGGATGTCGTCACCACAGGGACATTCGGCGCGATGTGCTCCTCCGGGGCATTTCTCAACTTTGGTCATGCTGATCCACCCATCCGGATGGAGCGGGTATGGCTGAATGAGGTTGAAGCCTATGGGGGAATTGCTGCAGTGGATACGTATATAGGGGCAACCCAGCAATCCACCACCCTTGGAGAACAGTATGGAGGGGCTCATGTCATGGAAGATCTTGTCTCAGGGAATATGATCGAGCTCCATGGTACCTCCCGAGGGACAGACTGTTATCCCCGGCGGACTATCACCACCGAACTCGTGATCGATGACCTAAATCAGGCGATCATGGTGAATCCCCGCAATGCCTACCAGCGGTATAACGCAGCAACGAACTCCACCGATCGGACGTTGTACACCTATATGGGCACCCTGCTTCCGAGCTATGGAAACATTACGTTCTCCGGGGCTGGAGCTCTCTCGCCGCTCTCTAATGATCCTGGATTCCGGACTATCGGCAGTGGAGTACCTATCTTTCTCTGCGGATCGACTGGTATGATCATCGGCGAAGGTACACAGCATTCCCCAGCTGGGGGCTTCGGTACATTGATGGTAACAGGCGATATGAAAGAGATGCATCCTGAGTTCC
The DNA here is from genome assembly GCA_028678885.1 of Methanomicrobiales archaeon. Lineage (GTDB taxonomy): Archaea > Halobacteriota > Methanomicrobia > Methanomicrobiales > JACTUA01 > JAJRCM01. The sequence goes on along the minus strand of JAJRCP010000095.1, from coordinate 2,196 downwards.
TCCGTGCTGCTACCATGCACCAATACGGAGTAACCCTGTATGTAGGTGTGGGAGTTGCAATCCCTATACTTGATAAAGAGCTGGTCCGGAGCACGGCAATTCGGGATGAGGATATTGTCGTGGATATACTGGATTATGGCGTACCCAGCCGGAACAGACCCTCTCTTCGGAAGATCACCTATGCGGAGCTGAAGAGCGGAAAGGTAGAGCTCAACAGCGAAGAAGTGAGGATATCCTCTCTCTCCAGTAACCGGAAAGCCCACGATGTGGCCTGTACGCTGCAGGACTGGATAAAGAAAGGTAAGTTTCAGCTCGCACTTCCCACGAAAAGGATCAGCACGACGAAAATCTCTCGGCCGATGCGGGAGACTGCCCGGGTCCCCCGGGTGAGAGATATCATGAATACTAACGTAGTGAGCATCAGTGAGGACGAAAGTATCAAAACCGCAGCAAGAAAACTTCTCAGAGGGGATACGAATCACCTTCCTGTTCTGGATCGTGAGGGAACAGTTGTAGGGATCGTCACAACTTACGATGTTTCGAAGGCGGTTGTCAAAGAGGAAAAGAACCAGAAGGTCAAAGATGTAATGACAATAAAGGTAATCAAGACCGTACCGGACGAACACGTAGATGTGGCAGCCCAGAAACTCGAACGATATAATATCAGTGCGCTGCCGGTGGTCGATGAGCGCAACCACATGGTTGGGATGCTGACGGCTATCGATCTCGGGAAACTCTTCGGAAAGAGGTGGCAGAAATGAAGCTTTTGCTCACCTTCTCCAAGAAAAAAGGGCGTGAACCGGTCATCGCTCAGGTTGTGAAGCAAACAGGAGTGCTCATCAGCGTGGAACGGGCCCATATCGACTCCGTATCGGGAGAGGTGCTGATTGATGTTCCCGACACCGATGCTCGCGAGGTGTGTGACCTGATGCAGGCAAAAGGTGTCACCGTACGGATACTTGAACATGGTGTTTCCCTCAACGAGGAGGAATGCATCGATTGTGGCGCCTGTGTCAGTGTCTGCCCTAAAGAAGTCTTCTACATGGACGAAGAGTACCGGCTCCACCTGCGGGACGAACGCTGCGTTCTGTGTGGTAAATGTATCACCGCCTGTCCCCACCATGCTCTTTCCCAGACTCTATGATCCGGCGCCATTTCCAGTATAAAGAGACCATCGCGACCATCCTTGCCGATACGGAGGATCACATCACCGCCGCGATCCAAGGAATGCTTGCGGCAAGAATGGAGATCGAAAGATGCATCGCCAGGGATCCGTTTTTTTCCATCACCTATTATCCCTACACACCAGATGATCGTAGCCTTACGGTCCTGAGGATGAGTGATGCCGCTACACGGGCACAGGTGGGCCCGATGGCTGCAGTAGCGGGAACGATTGCTTGGGCAGGAGTTGAAGCAATGGAGAAAGAGGGCGCTCTCTTTGGCGTGATCGATAACGGAGGAGATATTGCACTGATGAGCGATCGTACCATCCGGGTGGGAGTGCATGCGGGCACCGCTCCATCCAGTAACCGGAGGGCGTTCTTAGTGCCTCCTACGGAAAGGATCCTTGGAATCTGCACTTCTTCTGCGACAGTTGGCCCATCGGTGAGTTTCGGAACGGCAGATGCGGTCACCGTCTTCTCCTGCGATACTGCAGCGGCAGATGCATGGGCGACTGCGATCTGTAACCAGGTCTCAGCAGATGATGATAGTATCTTTCAGCGTATCACCGATCCCTCCATTCTTGGTGTGTTCGTGATCAGCGGAGCTTTTGAACGATCTTGGGGAGATCTTCCACCCCTTGTCCATGCCCAAGTGGACAGTGATTTGATTACTCGGGAAAAGGCAATTCCTCAAGATAATAATGAGCAGCACGGTATGCGTCTTTCCCTTTAAAGGTGGTAAGTAGTTTTTCTCCATCCCCGATCGCGATGTAGGGCTCACCCCTGCGTACGAAGAAGACGATGTGGTAAACATCCACCTCCTCCACTAGAACACCATCCTTTAGGTAGGCTGCAGGTGTGAGGATCAAATGCTCATGAATGGATGGTCCAGGAATGGTGCGGAAAAAGTAATAAAAAACCTGAAATGCATTCAAGAAATCTGAAACCAAGAGCTCGGTTCGGGGACCCACTACGAGGGTTTCTAGTACTGCTGCCAGACTTTACTCATTTTCTCCACCTATTTCAAGCACCT
>JAJRCP010000094.1 GCA_028678885.1 Methanomicrobiales archaeon | reverse complement strand
GGAGAGGGACATTGGCCACCATATCTCCTTGGGTCTTGATAATCACCGTCTCGGCTTCTATTCCCTGTTCAGTGAGAATACGGCAGACAAGTTCGGTTTGTGCAAGTGCGAGCTTACTGCCCCGTGTACCTATTCGGATATGCATGATGCGTAGGCCTTCCCGATTTTTTCGATATCCTCTGATGAATGCGCGCTGGAGAGAAAATTGGTCTCGAACTGTGAAGGAGGAAGAAAAATCCCCATTTTCTTCATCTTTTCCCAGAAAATTCTGAATCTACCCGTATCGCTCCTTTTTGCCTCAGAGTAATTATGTGGGGGGGTGGGGTGGAAGAAGTACTTGAACATTGATCCCAAATGAACGAAGGATCCCCTTTCCCTCTTTCCTAGAGAATCCTGTATCGCTTGGGTGCCATCCTCCAACATCGTATAGATCTCTTGGTGCTGGTGAAGGTAACGGAGAGTAGCGATTCCTGCGGCAAGGCTTAAAGGATTGCCGTTGAAGGTTCCTGCCTGATAGACCGGGCCTGCAGGGGAGATCATCTGCATAATCTTCCGCGGTCCCGCGAAGGCACCGATTGGTAATCCTCCACCGATGATCTTGCCAAAGGTGGTGATGTCCGGCCTAACCCTATACTTCTCTTGGGCACCCCCAATTCCCAGCCGGTACCCGGTAATTACCTCATCAAAGATGAGAAGGACGTCATGGGCCAAAGTGATAGCCCGTACCGTCTCCAGATAACCCTTCTCTGGCAGGATTGGACCTATATTTCCCAAGACAGGTTCAATAATGAAAGCAGCAACCTCTTTCTGCTTACTCAGGATTTCTTCCAGAGCCTGGGGATCATTATAGGGAACCTGCAGTGTATGTGCAGCCAGTTCGGGGACTATCCCTGCAGAATCAGGAATGCCCAGAGTCATCGCCCCGGAACCCGCCTTCACGAGCACTGAATCGTGTGCCCCGTGAAATCCTCCTTCGACCTTCACAATATCCGGTTTCCCCGTATACCCGCGAGCCAACCGGATCGCTGCCATGGTTGCCTCTGCTCCGGATGAAACAAACCGCACCATCTCTGTGCCAGGATAATCCGCGATGAGCAGGGAGGCAAGATCCAATTCAGCGGGAGTCGGGGTGCCATACAACCACCCCTTTTCCAGCTGAGTTCGAATGGCGTCTTTTATAAAAGGGTGGCCATGACCCAAAAGAAGTGGTCCATAAGCCATACAGCAGTCGATCAGCTCTTCACCGTCCACCGAATAGAGACGGGATCCCTCTGCCCGAATTGTGTAGAAGGGATAGGGTGAAATTGCCCTGACAGGACTACTCACACCACCTGGGAGAATCTTACTTGCACGGTTGAAGAGCTCCTCACTCCTCATCCATCCACCCCACCACCTGTTCGGCAAAGTAGGTGATGATCAGATCTGCTCCCGCCCGTCGTAGACAGGAGAGACTTTCCAGAACCACGGCACGTTCATCGATCCAGCCTTTTTCAGCAGCTGCTTTGATCATTGCATACTCTCCACTGACCTGATATGCCGCAACCGGGAGACCTAGCATCTTTACTTTTGCGAGTACATCAAGGTACAGCCCGGCTGGTTTGACCATCAGAAGGTCTGCTCCCTCTTCTGCATCAAACTGCGATTCTCGGAACGCTTCCTGAGCATTTGCGGAAGAAAGTTGATAAGTAGTTCTGTCCCCAAACTGATATCCAGAATCGGCAGCTTCCCGAAATGGACTATACAATGCGCTCGCAAACTTGGATGAATACGAGAGTATCAGGACATCGTCATAACCCGCTTCATCGAGAGCGGCTCTCGTCCAGAAGACTACCCCATCCATCATGCAAGAGGGGGCAATGATATCTGCTCCCGCCTTCGCATGGCTCACCGCTATAGCCGCCATGAGATCAAGAGAGAGATCGTTGATAACATCCTGCTCTTGAGAGGGTTCACCAACAATTCCGCAGTGGCCATGCGTGGTATATTCACAGGCACAGACATCAGTACAGATGACTATATCGGGAACCGCCAGTCTGATAATCTGAATCGACCGCTGGACGACCCCGTCATCCGCATACGCAGACTCAGCTCCGCTGGACTTTTCTTTCGGGATGCCGAAAAGAAGGACGGATCGTATTCCTAGCTGATGCAACCGGACTGCAACCTCGGGAAGATCCCCCACCGCGTACCGATAAACCCCTGGCATAGAAAGTACGGGTTTCTTCTCACTAAGATTCTCATCCACAAAGAGGGGAGCAATCAACTGCTCGCGGACTATGCGGGATTCTCTGAAAAGCGGCTGGAGATTGCGCCTCCTGAGCCTCCGTAATCTCGTCCGGGGGAACATTTGCGTTACCTTTCCTCACGCACTGCAGACGTGAATAGCATTGTCTGTACCTGTACTGTCAATCCTGATAAAGGAAGTGTACTCGGGTCCGATTCCACAGAATTGTGTCATTCTGGGGCTGATTTTATCTCAGCCATTGCTGGTACAGGGGATCATTTCTCCGCAGAACATCTGCCCAGCCGGTATATCCGCAATAAATGCATCCATCACCGTCACAATGCCGGCATTTCTGGGAGGGCTGAGCAACGAGTACGAATCCCTGTTTATCACAATAGGTGCATCGGCCTCCTCCACAATGGCCACAAACTTCGCGTGCGTAGACCTTTTTTATTTCGACCATGAAAATTTGTCCTGAAATATACAGTACTGTATGTAAGAAAAAGGAAAAAGATATCCGCCATCCTTAGTACCTTAGACCAGTATTCGGGCGAAACCGGGCAATTGAAATTCATTCCATTTTGAGATTGAGAATCCATCATATTGGAATACCCGATACCTTCAAGCCACAGAAAGGTGCTCTCTGGAAGGAAATTCTAGTGCTCTACGATCGTCGCATTCTGAAGTTCATCATGGTCACCAAACAGTTCACACAGTTCACATTGGAATTGGGAACGAGTGATTTGATAATTCCTGATGGGGTTAGAGACGGCATAATTTCCACTCAATTTCATCATGCGGAGAGATTGTAACTTTATGCCGCAGAAGAAAAGGGCATAAGATATTCCTGTGTAAATAGTAGAATATGCCGACCGGTATCGCTATTGATCTGGGAGCGACCCTGACCCGCGTCGGTCTGATCGATACAACGGGGAAGATTATAGCTCGGACCTCTGCGCCGACGCCTCATACAGATATTCCTATGTTCCTTATCTCCCTTGTCCATAAGGTAGTTTCTCAGGTGGATCTCCCCCATATCACCGGGATCGGTATCAGCGCTGCTGGTCCAGTGAATGTACTGGAAGGAACATTGGTAAACCCACCCAATCTTCCTCTAAAGGATATCCCGCTTGTTGGACCGCTGTCGGAGAGTTTTGGTCTGCCGGTACGCCTTGCCAATGACTGTCATGCAGGAGTCATTGGCGAGGCATATTTCGGTGGGTTCCGCAGTGTTCAGAATATTGTTTATGTCACTCTCTCCACAGGAATCGGAGGAGGTGTAATCTCCGGGGGAAACCTCCTTCTTGGGAGGGACGGAAATGCGGGGGAGATCGGACATTTCTTAGTGGATACCACCTATAACCTGACCTGCGGATGTGGTTACCCTGGTCATTGGGAAGGCTATGCTTCGGGCCGGTTCCTTCCCTCATTCTTTGACGCATGGTGTGATTTTCACGACAAAAGATCGGACAAAGAGATTTTCGGAACAGCAAGGGAGATTTTTCAGAAAGGCCAGGAAGGAGAACCAGTTGTCCAGGAATTTCTCGACGCTCTCGGAATAATCAATGGGCACGGCATGTCGGATGTGATTGTTGCATATGATCCGGAAGTGATTATCCTGGATGGATCGGTCGCATTAAACAATCCATCTCTGATCATCCCACCGATGGAAGAGCATATCGATCGATTCCTTGCTCTCCCCTCGATTCAGTTAAGTCGTCTTGCCGGCGACGCCCCCCTCCTTGGTGCATCCGTACTTGCTCATACGTACGATACTGATGTCGGATCAGTACTTATGCAGAAGAACCCTGGCAGTGATTGAAGGACATAATCAATTGATCTGATGCCACACCGGTCACCAGATATCAATCAGAGATAATGCTCTCCTGTAAGAGAGAAGAAAAAGTATTAGAATTTTTTACGATTTTCAAACAATGTTCCGGGTGACTTTCTTTCCATTCGGGACAGTGCCCGCGAAACTGTTTGCTTCTTGTGCGACTAGCCTGGGGATCTCCATTACATGGAGTCCCAAGCGGCTGAATCCCTTTCCTCGTATCATTGTATCATTGACCCATTCAAACCTGTGCCGTTCTCCATCGTCGTACTCCAGCAATTCCAGGAAATTATCTCCCCTCTGTTCAAACACGATGCGGCACTTCTGTCCGTTTATGCCATTAAACCAGGCTGAATCCCATGCATCCATCTGCGTACTCCATGGTATGTACTAAACTATGAGGTATTCCATCAAACTATATAAAAATACGCGATTCGAACGCCATATGGGGGTAAAATGTAAAATAAAAGAAGGAGTATAGATTTTGGATAAGACATTTGGGTGATCTGAAAAATAGTATGAAGATCTCTTCAACCCATCCCAATAATACGGAGAATGATAGGGGTGAGTTCTCGTTTATCACTTTGTGATATCCCGCGAAAAATTCTGATATTTTTGCTGTTCTAAGAGAGCATCAAATAGAGTCAGAGCGAGCATTGCTTCGGCAACTGGTTGCACCCGAGGTACGATACAGGGGTCGTGTCGGCCCTTTACAGAGATGGTTACCTCTTTGTTATCAATATTTAGTGTTCTCTGGGGCCGACTGATGGAGGGGGTGGGTTTGACTGCAATCCTGATGATGATATCTTCGCCTGAGCTGATGCCCCCCAGAACCCCTCCCGCATGGTTGGTCAGGAATCCTTCCGCCCCCATCTGATCGTTGTTTTCGCTCCCGAATAGAGTGGCCGCCTGGAACCCTTCTCCGATCTCCACACCTTTCACTCCTCCAATCCCCATCAGTGCACCGGCGATAATCGCATCCAGCTTTCCAAAGACTGGGTCTCCAAGGCCTGGCGGACATCCGGTTGCCCGGATCTCCAGAATCCCCCCTACTGAATCTCCTTTCTCCAGTGCTTTCCGTATCTCCTCCTCCATTCCATCAGGAGTGGTGGCTCCATGGATGGAACATATCTTACTTGAAATTACAATTCCTTTAAGCGTAAGACATTTCGCCGCTAGGGCACCTGCAGCGACACGTGCGACGGTCTCCCGGCCGGAGCTTCTTCCACCTCCCCGATGATCTCGCCAGCCATATTTCTTCTGATAGGTATAATCAGCGTGACCCGGTCGGAATACCTCTTTTAATTCATCATATTCCTTGGACTGTGCATCTGTGCTGTAGATGATCATCGTAAGAGGAGTCCCAATCGTCCTCCCTTCAAAGACTCCGGATAGAATTTCCACCCGGTCCTCTTCTTTCCTCGGGGATGCAAGAGGAGTTCTTCCTGGCCTCCGCCGGTTCAAGAACGGTTGAATATCTGTTGTTTCCAGCGGGACTCCCGCTGGACATCCATCTATCACTGCTCCAAGAGCCGGTCCATGGCTCTCTCCAAATGTAGTAATCCGAAAATTTCTTCCAAAGGTATTCATGGCATCAGCTCCCGAACAAGCGCTTCAGGTGCAGAAATCCCGGTGAACAGCAGGAATTGTTCCCGTGCTTGATGGAGAAACATCTCCATTCCCGGGATAGTAGTGCACCCTATCTTTGCTGCTGCTTGGAGAAAGGGGGTTTCTGGGGGCGTATACACCAGATCAAAGATCGTCATATCCTGTGTAAGCATCTCGACAAGTACCGGCGTATTGGTGTCCGGAAACATACCTACTGGTGTTGCATTGATAACGACTTCAGGCTTAAGGTTCTTGAATTCTGCAATCGATGCAGAGACGCATCCAAACCGTTCAGCAAGACTCTGCCCCCGCTCTATGGTCCGGTTCAGAATGGTGACCTGCATGTCCAGGGTCAGGCATGCATAGACAGCGGCTGCAGCGGCGCCCCCGGCTCCAATGACTGCCACTTTTGAGCCCTTTAAATGAACAAGCGGACGCTGTATCCCCAACCAGTCGGTATTGAACCCATGCATCAGGTTCCCACACTGTACAATGGTATTCACCGCACCAATTTGCTGTGCCGTACGATCCACCTCATTCAGATAAGGAATAACCTGCTGTTTGAATGGAAGGGTCACACTCAGTCCTCGGAAATCACATAAACGAGCGAAAATGAGGAGATTGCTCACTTCCGGAGCTTCCATTCTGATATACTTGTATGGTAATCTGTAGTGGGTGAAAAGGCGATTGAATAGAGCAGGACTCTTACTATGTGATGCGGGATTTCCCATCACCGCACATATCCGAGGGTATCCTCCATTGGGGGTGTTCTCCTGGGAAAGAACTGCGAGATCTTCTGAAGAGAGGGCAATCTTTTCCTGGTACTCCTTGGATACCTGTTCACAAGATATGTTCTTTCCCTCCAGAATTTTCTGAACAGTGTCAGCGATTGCAGATACCTCTGTTCGGGTGGTATCAAGACAGTAATCGGCTACCTTCAAGTATTCAAGTCTCCGGATTTCAAGGAGGTGTCGTACCTCTTCTGGAAAAGGCAGATTCGTGAGGGGCGGTCGTTTACTCTTCTGTATCCGTCGTATAATAGTATCTGGCTCTGCAGAAAGAAAAAAGACAAAACTTTTGGCACGGAGATGTTCCACATTCACTGGATCGAGTACCGCTCCTCCTCCTGTGCTGATGACAACTCCTGCCTCAGGGAGGTTTGTGATAACCTCCTTTTCGATCTTACGGAAATAAATTTCTCCACCTGAATGGAAGATCTCACTGATACTTCTCCCTTCACGGGTTTCGATTAGATCATCCGTATCTAATAATGGAATACCCAGTCTCTTGGATAGAAGCCGTCCCACCGCGGTTTTTCCCGTTCCCCGGAATCCAATCAGAACAATCCTCACAAGAGGCCCGCCTCCCGCAACCTCATCCAGAATTCAGGAAATGATTTATTCACACATTCTGCTTGCAGGATGGTAACTCCGCCGATTCCGAGTCCAAGAACAGCGGCGCTCATTACTGTCCGGTGATCATTTTTTGGATCGACCACCCCACTGTGGAGGGGACCAGGCAGAATTGTGATATGTTCTTTTCCTAGACGTACATCTGCCCCCAATGTTCGCAGGACGTCCGCGGTGGATTGGAGACGATCGCTCTCCTTAAGCCTCAAATGGTGCACACCGGTAATAGTCGTCGGGGAACGTGCACAGGCAGCAATCATGCACAGGGTCTGCACACTATCGGGGGAGGAGGACATATTGATGGTAATCCCGCTGAGGTCACCCTCGCGAGAGATATTCAGCCCTTCCTCTTTCCAGTGGATTTTACAGCCCATCGCAGAGAGCGCTTCCAGAAACAGATGATCCCCCTGGGGGGTGGAAGGGTTGAGCCCCGTTACCGTGACCGAACCTCCACAGATAGCAGCTATTGCCATAAAATATGCGGCGGAGGAGTAGTCTCCTTCCACCATATAGTTAGTTCCTGTATAATGTGCTCCGGACTGCACGGTATAAGATGTATACCCGTTCCGTTTATATCGGGCCCCAAAATCTTGCATTACTCTGAGGGTAATATCGATGTAGGCCTGTGATACTGGTATTTCCGGACAGGTAAGAGTGATATCTTCCTGAGCATACGGGCTTGCCAGCAGGATCGATGATATGAATTGACTGCTTTCTTTTCCTGATATCTCTATATTACCTCCCTGGAGGGTCCCTGAAATCCGTAATGGCGGAAAACCCTCCTTCCCAAGGTATGTACACTCTGCCCCAATCCTACGGATTGCATCTATCAGAGATCCGATAGGGCGTTCGTGCATCCGTCGGCTCCCTTCAAGGACTACAGGTACTGTGCAGAGAAGGGCTAGGGTGGTAAAGAATCGTATACTTGTTCCCGAATCGTGGACATCAATTCTTTTTCCTTTCTCGCAGCAGAAAGTCCCTCCTTTACCCTCAATCTCAACCAAACCCCCTGATCCTTGGATGGGGATCCCCCACTCAGTCAGAATATTCCTAGTGACTGCTGTGTCATCCGCCAAAAGGGCATTGCTGATAACGGATCGCCCTTCTGCCAGTGCTCCAGCTATATATGCCCGGTGGGTAAAGGACTTTGAGGGAGGTGCCGCGAAGGTTGCCTGTACCTCCTTTGCCCTGGGTAATTGGATCCTCATGTGGCTGACTTGACCTCCAGATAACACCCGAGTTCCTTTACGTTGGTCAGATCCTTGAGCCGTTGCATGCCTTCTCTCCATCCTGGAGCTGTCTGAAAATCGATGAAGAATACATAGCTTCCCATCCCTCTGCGGGAAGGGCGGGACTCTATACGTGTGAGATTGATAGATTTTTCCGAGAATACTCCCAGAAGATCGTGGAGCAACCCAGCCCGATCGATCTGGGGATCGATAAGGATACTGCACTTCATACCCTTTCGGGAACGGTTGGGTTTTGAGGAAAGAATCACGAAACGGGTCACGTTATGGAGATTGTTTTGGACATCCCTTCTGATGATAGGGAGATGGTAGCGTCTTGCCGCTCCTTCTGGGATGATGGCACCCGTATTCGGATTCTTTTGCGCCAGAAGTGCACTCTCAGCATTGCTTCGGGTGTGAATTGTGGGAAATTCTTCGCTCTCCAGGAACCGGCTGCACTGCTCGTGGGTCTGGGAATGTACATACACCACCTGGATTGTATCATACTTCCCCGCAAGGTGGTGATGTATCTCTTTAAAGGCCTCCCCCACGATGAAAATCGTGAACTCCTGAAGACAGGTGAGTGTCGTTCCTACTCCTCCTGTCTCACTATTTTCAAGAGGGACAAGTCCTAGATCCTTTCCTTCCTGAACTCTCTCAAAAACAGATTGGATAGTGGGCAAAAGAACAATTTTTTCATGGTACAATTCTTCTGCCATCTCATGACTGAAGGTTCCCTCGGGCCCTAGAGTAAAGATGGTCATTTGTTCACCAGAAAATCGATCACCGCATCGGTCTCCCGGGTGGCTTGGGCTCTGTACTGGGCGAATGTCATTGCATTATCGATAAAGAATTTATGAAACCCTTCCGCATCTTTTTGCTGAAGAATCCGGCTTAGACTATCGGTTGCTTCTCCGAATTTTTCGACCATCGGAACCATGAATGGATTCATCGTGAGCATATCCCCATACAGATCAGGATCCTGGTCCAGAAGGCGTCCGATCAGTCCAATCTCAATACGGTAGATGGGACTGGTACATTCCAGGGCCCGATCGATATCCGTGTGGAGCCTTTGCATTGTCTCGGCCATGCACAGGGTGGAGAAGTGCGTGAGGCCCTGGATAACAGCCATCAGGCGATCATGCTCTCCAGGTGAGATGGAGACAACCCTTGCTCCCTGATCCCTGAATATGGTAAAGAAGGTGTTCTTCGTTTCTTTCTTGCACCGGACTGGACATGCAAGAATTGTCTGACCCTGGAGCGAACGGACTCCGGGACCGAACATAGGATGAAGACCGAGTACTTCTGCCTTTGAAGCCAGCATCGCTTCAACCGGTTTCATTTACAAGGAAGTGAGATCACAGAACACCAGGTTATCGGTGAGAACTGGTGCAATCTCTTCAATGACCTGTACAGTAGCCCGGATGGGTACAGAAACCATAATGACATCGCTTTTCCCCGCAAGATCCAGGGAAGTACAGGGAGTAGTTCTTCCTGAGATGAGCACTTCATGACCTGCCCGCTCCCAGACCCTCTGGAAAAAGGATCCCATTCCACCGGTTCCACCGATAATTCCAATGCGCATGGTCTCACTTCTCTATTATAGTTTCATGTATAGCCATCCCAAAATGACGCCCGCTCTCTGTGGCAAGGCCGAGGACCTGGTCACCTTCCTTCAGCTCCACGACGGATACGGCGGTGCCATCTGGCCTTATCAGGCGTATGGTCTCTGCGTTCTGGAGTATCAGGCTCACCCGAGTTCTCTCGGTCTCTGCCTCTACCCTAATAAGCGGCCTTCGTTCTATCTTCACTCTTCCCACAATCGCTTGGGTACCGTCCCCCTTTTCATCCACAATGAGTACATGGTCACCAGAATGGAGTTCCGATAAATACGAGGTCTTTCCTGAGGGCATCAGGAGATACGCATGCGCACCTCCTGCATTAATCCGAAAGGGTCGGGGTGCGACATAGGGATTCACCAGCGTTTCCGCATGAATAAGGAGGAATCCTGCAGAGGTGTCTCCCACAAGAAGTCCCTGACCTTCTGAGAGGATGGAACAGGTGTCAACACAGACCCGATCTCCCATTCCAACTGGTCTGACGGCAATAACGGTAAAGGGTCGAAGGGAGACCTGTTCAGCCATATTCTTGAGCATTTTTGCGATCTCCCGAACAAGCCCCGGATCTCCGGTCCTCAGGAGGATTCCGTGCACCCCTTTCTCCAAGGCAGAAAGAGCGAGCTCGGCTTCTTCCTTTGTATGAACAAGAGCGATGATATGGTCCGACTGAGCTACAAGATTTTCCAGCGGTATGACTGTCCAGTCTGTTGTTGACACAATAACGAGACCATGCTTAGCTTTCTCTACCGCTGCTTGCTCCCCTGCTTTATCAGCGATCTGCACCTCAACAACATCTTTCCCTAGGATCAGATCTCCATCGGGCGCCACGGTACATACGCGCCCCAGCTCACGGATAGATCCGGCCTTTTCCACTACCACTGCATCTGCACCACTCTCAATTGCTGCAGTTGCCAGGGCCTTTTTCCAGGGCCGGATATCTACCCAGAACTCCTTCATCGGGTCACCAGGGCTTTGTCTGGATCTACCCCATAATGAACCACATTGCAGATAGAATGAACAAATTTCCTAGGATCCGGCCGCTGGAAGGAATTTCTCCCCATACAGACTCCGGATGCACCTGCACTCATGGCATCCCGTATGGTGGTGAGGGTCTCCAGATCCCCTCCCTTTTCCCCACCGGCGATTAGAACGGGAACGGAGCAGGCCTGGGTGATCCGGCTAAAGGATTCTATATCCCCCGAATAATTTGTCTTGATCAGGTCAGCTCCCAATTCCTCGGCAACCCGAACACAGTGTCCTATCGCAACGGCTGGATCTGAGGGGATATTCTTTCCCCGAGGATAGATCATGATCAAGAGTGGCATGCCCCAGCGAGTGCACTCCTTAGAGATTACCCCTGCTGATTCAATCATTCGCGATTCATTTGAAGCCCCCAGATTGACGTGGATAGAAACAGCATCCGCGCCGAGTGCAATCGCCTCTTCAACTGTACAGACCAGCACTTTATCGTTCGGATCCGGATTCATGGACGTGCTGGCCGAGAGGTGTACGATGAGCCCGATATCTTTCCCCTGTTTCCGATGACCGGTCTTGACCAATCCCTTGTGCAGGATGATCGCATTTGCCCCCCCTTCGCTCACTTCGGAAATGATCCGGGTCATATCCGTCAATCCCTCGATCTGACCAAGGGTAAACCCGTGATCCATAGGGATGATCACGGTTCTCTTTGTGTTTCGATCGATGATCCTTTCTAAACGAATCTGTTTTCCAATCATGCTTTTACACTCCTTGCCAGTTTCTGTAAGGCATCTTCAGCGGTATTTCCTTCATGTACTATTAGGGCAGCTGCCCGCAAGAATTCTGTAGGTGAAGGATGCTGGAAGGCATTCCGTCCAATGGAGATTCCCGCTGCACCACCCTGCATCGCGCCTTCTATCAGTTCGAACGTAGCACGGTCATCGGTCTTCGATCCCCCAGCGACCACAACAGGAACGGGGCACCCCTGGGTGACCTCCCGGAAGGTTTCGGGATCACCTGTATAGACTGTTTTTACCACATCTGCGCCCAGTTCAGCGGCAACCCGTGCAGCCAATTTGACATGATCGACGAGGTGTTCATCAGTCACTTTCCGACCGCGGGGGTACATCATAGCAAGAAGAGGCATCCCCCATTCGATGCAATCAACGGCAATCTGTCCCAGGTCCTTGAGCATGTCTGCTTCCTTCTCTGCACCGATATTCACATGCATCGATACGCCATCTGCCCCCATCTTGACGGCATTGGTCACCGTATTCACGAGTACTTTCTCATTGGGATCCGGCCCCAATGAGGTACTTGCAGATAAATGGAGGATAAGACCGATATCCCTTCCCCTTCCCCTGTGACCATGGAGAGCGAGACCCAAATGTCCGATGACAGCATTGGCCCCCCCTTCTGCGACTGCGTTCACAGTCCGTTCCATGTCCACAAGACCCTCGATGGGACCGCTGGTCACTCCGTGATCTAGCGGTACGAGGATCGTACGATGTGTGTTTCGATCCATAATACGTTCCAAACGAATCTGTTTTCCTCTCACAATATCACCTCACACCCCCAAACAGAGTGTGATCTACAGATAAAACCCGAAGTAACGATAAACAGAGGAATTAATTCTGTTTACCCGTAGAAAAATGCACCGATGAATTCTGGTGATGTATGCCGGGAGAGAATGGCTTAATCTAGCGGCGATAAAAGCGACCACTGGCGAAAAAACATTCACCCTGCATTGGATACTTAGTGAGAATTCCGTACTATATATAAGTAAGTATGCTCAGGAGATTCTCTAATCACCATCATCCATTCGAATTAAAAAAATTAGTAATGGCAGGGTCATTTATG
>JAJRCP010000093.1 GCA_028678885.1 Methanomicrobiales archaeon | reverse complement strand
GTGCAAAACCATCTCCTGATCCATCATATTTGTGTATCTTTGAAGATTCTATAAGGCATGCGATATTTGTACAGCGATTAAACATGAACGAGGAAATTCCCCAAGAGATGCAGGAACTGAATTTGTTGCTCACATTTATCGAGCTGCCTTCTTAATATAATGTATGAGCGGTAACCTCTCACCACCTCATCCCCTCGAAGGCCTTCTTTCCGAAGTGCAATCTCTCGCGATTGTGGTTTTTCATTCTCTGAGCTCGGGTGCTCGATCTGGGTCTGACCGATCTGGAAGATTCCGCTAACCGACCACTTTGAGAAGGAAGTACCTCGGAAGGGAGTATCTTCCACGATCTCCGGAAATTAGGGCAAAAACGATTACGGAAAAATGGGATATTCCGGTCTCTGTCCAGCTCCTGGAACACTTCACCTTATTAACTATAGGACATACGGACTCGATACACCCCTACCACCTCCAGGAGTAGTTTCGAAATATGAGCTTATCGAAGCAATGTGAGGTCATGTTGTAAAATTCGGGGAATTCTTTGCCAATTCCTCCCATAAAGGACAAAGAGCCATCCACCGAAAGGAAATGACAGAAATATGCATTGAGCAAATCGTAGTTGATTGGCATGGTACTGATATTTCTCAAAAGAAATGGAATCTCTACCTGCAAATCAAACGATAGCTCCTTAATTGACGGGGAGAAAATAAGCTAGCCCTATGACAAAATATTGTACACTTACATATTTCGCCTAAATCTCTTTTTTACAGGAAAAATCGATAAATCGGGGTTATTTTTGTCTGAGTGCATGGCAGCTCCGCTGTGCATATGTTGATTATGTCCTGTTTCCTTCGTCTCATAAGATGTATACACCTGACCATATTCTGGATCAGGACAAAATTGCCAAAATCAAGAATCTTCTCAAATTCAGACCAAAAGGTCTGACTATTTCCGACATATCTCAGCAGTTGAAGATGAACAGGAATTCGGTAGCAAAATATCTGGAGATCTTGCTCATCTCCGGCCATGTGGAGATGCGCTCATTTGGAGCGGCGAAAGTTTTCTTCCTATCCAATCGGATTCCTATCTCTGCGATGCTCAGCTTCTCCTCTGATTTCATCCTCGTCCTGGACAATGAACTCCGAATACTCCAGATCAATGACAATTTCCTGAAATTCTTAGACTTGGATAAGGATTCATTGCTCGGGAGAGATATCACTGAACCCTCTTTGTCGTTTTTACAAGAACTCCCGTTTTCCGCACTACTAAAAAAGAAGCCAGAACAACGGGAGTTCGCTTCGGAAATATCTATTCTTAAGAACGGAATCCGCTCATATTTCTGGACAAAGGTAATACCGACCGTGTTTGATGATGGCGGGCAGGGCCTGACCACCATTCTTGAGGATATCACTTCCCAAAAAAAAGCCCAGCAGGAATTGATGGAGAGCCAGGAAAAGTTCAGGAGTATTATTGAGCTTTCTCCATTTCCTATCTCAATCATCGATCCCCAGGGAGGTTACCAGTTTGTCAACCGGAAATTTGTTGAAGTGTTTGGATATACTTTAAAAGAGATTCCCTCTGGAAAGGATTGGTTCCATCGTACATTTCCTGATCCGGAACTGCGGAAATTGGCCCTCCAGCAGTGGGTCGAAGATCTGGAACATTCACGGATCGGAGAAGTTCGGCCAAGAACATTTCCGGTGCAATGCGGAGATGGAGCAACTCGGGAGATTATTTTTCGCCCAGTTACCCTCTTGGACGGTACACAGTGCGTTATCTATGAAGATGTCACCGACAAAAAACATGCAGAACAAATACAGGCTTTTCTCGCAGCGATAGTAGAATCATCCCAAGATGCGGTGATCGGAAAAGACCTAAACGGGGTGATACTCAGCTGGAATAACGGCGCAGAACAAATGTACGGATATTCCGCAGAAGAAGTACTTGGGAAATCCATTAAAATGATCATCCCCTCAGAGATCCTGCAGGAGTACGATCAGATCCTGGAAAATATCAGGAAAGGGGGGGGAGTCAAAAACTACGAAACCCGTAGGCTTCGAAAGGATGGATCAATAATTGAGGTATCAGTCAGCGTGTCTCCAGTACGTGATGGCAATGGAACGATTACTGCAGCCTCGACCATTGCGCGGGATATCACCGAGAGGAAAAAATTTGAGGAGGAGTTGCGGATAAAGGAGGCGGCCATCGCCTCTTCCACAACAGGTATCGCGATAGCAAGTCTTGAAGGAACCGTCACCTATGCCAACGATTCTTATCTTAAGATGTTTGGCATTAAAGAAGAAGAACTGCTAAAGAGACAGGTCGAATGGATGGCATTTGGTGATGAAGAAAAAATCCGGAAAATCGAAGAAATTCTCTACACGGTGCATCATCGGGGAATATGGGAAGGGGAGATAGCAGGACCACGCTATGATCAGGGAATTGTGAACTTTCACCTGTCGGCCAATCTAGTCCGTGGAGTCTCCGGCAGACCACTCTGCTTGATGGCCACCTTCACCGATCTCACCCCTATTAGAAAAATCGAGCAGGAATTGAATCTTAACAAACAGAAACTTCAGGAGATCATCGAATTCCTACCGGATCCTACCATGGTGATCGATCGGGACAGAAAGGTCATAGGCTGGAATAAAGCGATGGCTGAAATGACCGGTGTATCCCGTGAACTGATAATAGGAAAAGGAGATTATGCATACGCAATGCCCTTCTATGGCAACTCTCGACCGGTCCTTATCGATCTGATTGAAAAATCTGAGTCCGAAGTGAAAAAATTCTACCCCGAGGCTCGAAAAGTGAAGGATAGCGTATATTCCGAAGTATTTGTACCGCATTTATACAATGGAAAAGGGGCTTATGTTTGGGCAAAAGCATCCCCGCTGTACGATGAGGGGGGGAATCCTATCGGAGCTATCGAAACCGTCCGGGATATCTCAGACTGGAAACGGGCGGAGGATTCCCTAAAGAAAGTGCACGCAAGATTAGAGGCGACAATTCAGGAAAGAACTCAGGCACTCACGGAAGAAAATAAACAATTACACAAGGAGTTGGAAAAGTTCAAACGCATCGGGGATAAAAAAATAGTCAATTAATGTTTCTGTTTTTCAGCGTAATCAGTTCAAGTATCCTTTTTTCAATTTTGAGATACTATAGCAGGCCTATTCTGGAATATGAATAGAGGGGTTTCACATCAAAAGTATTGAACAGATGAGGCCAAGGGCGGAATAGTCTCGAAAAAGAAATATTGATGATGCGTGGCCCGTGCAGATGCAGCATTATGTTTTTTTGTTGAGGAGAGCACGTGCTTCTTCAGCAGCGATCCGGACATAGCAGTTGTCGCCCCTGCATACCTGATCGAGAGCCTCCATCGCACGTGGATTTCCGTTTCCCACCTTCCCCAATGCTCCGGCAACCGCAAACCGGACATCCTGGTCTCCATCCTTCAGTGCTACAATCAAATCATCCACACAGCAGGGATCACCAATATTTCCGAGAGCATCAGCGGCAACGTAGCGAACCCATTTATCCGGGTCTTTGAGAGCATGGATGAGATATTCGACCGCCGGTTTTCCCATCTTCTCTAGAGCTTCAGCATACCTCCATCGATTTCCCTTGCTCTCGTCCTGCAAATTTCGTACGTCTTCTTCCATTGATCCCCCTGCTTTTTCCTGAGGGCGCAATGGAGAGATCTTCATAAAAAATAATGAATATTTGCCAACCAAATATGCATGGCAGAGTGATTGGCATTGAAATTCTATTTTAGAGACTGAATAGGCCCAGTTTCATTAAAGATTGCTGTTATGGCAGCCGATTTATAAAAAAGCGGGAGCATCGCTTCATCCTCTCTTCAAGAATCTTCATTAAGAAACGAGAGTAGGCATATATCCATTAGTTGATAAATTACCGTATGCTCCACTTAAATGAGAGAGTTTCGAATTGATTCAGTAAAAGTCCGTTCTAATGGAAATGTCCCTTCTCGATTCTGTTCAATAAACCTGCGGAGAAAATCCGTGATGATTTTACGATGATCTCTCTTCATTTCCATGGCAGAATCCATTTATAGATTCTGTTCCCAGTGAGTTAAGGGAACATTGCCATAGTCACGGAAGAGAGTGCTCTTTATCTGTGCCCATAACACTGCACGTTCCCAGATGGCAGAAGGATATATGACAGCACGGTTTGGAGACCAGTATGAGGCATTCGGTGCAGGGACCCGAGCATCAACCGTGAGCCAGTACGCCAGCCAGGTGATGAGAGAAATCGGGATTGATATCTCTCTTCAAAAATCGAAATCCCTTGAGGTCTTTTCCGGCAAGGAAATGGATCTGGTAGTCATTCTCTGCGATGAGAAGGGGGGAACCTGCCCACATTTTCCTTGGGCAAAGGAGAGCATTCACGTTGAATTCACAGATCCTGGCGAGTTCACGGGAGCCGAAGAAGAGGTACGAGTAAGGTTCCGGGGCCTGCGGGATGAAATCATCAACTGGATTGACAGATATTTTGGATCGGTACCGGTCGGAAAGTAGCCATCATTATTTTTTTTGGATGAAAATCTACTAGTTATACACCATCGCTTCAATGCTGTCCAATTACACTTTGGGAGAGTTGGAAACGACAACAATTTTTCAACCAAGAAGGAGGACCCCGTATAGGTACACCGTGGTTTATTCTCCCATTTTTAATGAGAGCTCCCATATCCTGATTGGGCAATATGTCCAGCGTCCTGTGCTAATCTAAGGGAATGAGATGGCAGAGGATCTTATATCGTGAAATGCTAATTCTTACGTAGTACTCGTATGACAGGGGAGACGAGTCCACAGAGCAGGTTAAGATGTTATATCACAGGCTGTTGCTGACTCACGCAGTGCAAGGTGCCCAGTCCCTGAACTAGTGCTTGACAGTCGATTCCCACTACATCGCGCTTCGGAAACGCTTTGCTGATAATATCAAGCGCACGGGCATCATTCTCGACTCCGAAAACCGGGACAAGCACTACCTGGTTTCCTATATAGAAGTTCAGGTAACTTGCCGGGAGTCGGGTGTCCCTCTCGATGTGGTCGGGCATGGGAACTGGTATTATCCGAAATGGATTTCCCTCTTGGTCTCGGGCCTTTTGCAGGATATGAAGATTGCCCTGGAGATTGCTGAAATTCTCATCACCCCTATCCTCCTCGACTGCACAGAGGATAGTTTTCGGATCGGCAAATCGGGCGATGTCGTCGATATGTCCATCTGTATCATCACCAGCGATTCCTTCCTGCAGCCAGAGCACCTGTTCCATTCCCAGATATTCCTGTAGATATCGTTCTATCTCACGACGGCTCATGGTAGGATTTCGATTGGGGTTAAGAAGACATTGCTCGGTGGTCATCACAACACCTCTGCCATTAACATCTATCGAACCTCCTTCAAGGATAATACCTGGTTTGAATAAAGGAAGGCCGAGCATTTCTTTCAATCTTATGGGGATTGCTTCGTCCCGCACTAGTTCTGAATATTTCTCTCCCCATGCATTGAACTTCCACCCCACTAAGGCGAGTTTTTTCTCTCTTCGATTTATGACAAAGGTAGGCCCACTATCCCGGAGCCATACATCTGCATAGTCAGTCATATGCAGATCAACCCGATCCATCCGCACTCCTGCATTCTGAAGCACAGTACTCACATGTGCCTCCATCGGCGCATGTCTGACCAGGAGATGCACCCTCTCATGGAGGTGAATCGCATGGATCATTCTGGTATATGTTACTGCCACATCCTGAAGGCGGGGAAAGGTTTCCTCTCTATAAGGCCAGGCAAGCCAGATTCCTTCATGGAGTTCCCATTCCGCCGGCATGCGGTACCCATATTTCC
>JAJRCP010000092.1 GCA_028678885.1 Methanomicrobiales archaeon | reverse complement strand
CACGCCATTTGAGCAAGTGCGTGGAACCTAGTCATGTCCCTTACGTGGGACTAAAAAAAGTACAGTTTGAGGAGATTTAGCAATCATGACATACAGAGAAATTACCCATGGCCTATATTGGGTTGGGGCAAATGATTGGGATAGAAGACTTTTTGATGAGCTGATCCCTCTTCCTGATGGGACGAGCTACAATGCTTACCTTATTAGAGGGAGCAAAAAGACTGTCCTGATTGATACCGTCGATCCTACAAAAGAAACGGAACTTCTGGAGAACCTACGCTCCCTCGGTATCGCATCTCTGGATTATGTGGTGGTTAACCATGCAGAACAGGATCATTCCGGTGCCATTCCCTGCATTCTCAAAGAATTCCCGGAAGCGAAAGTGATCACCAATGAAAAGTGCCGCGAATTTCTGCGGTCCCTTCTTATGCTTCCGGAAAATGTCTTCTCTGTGGTGAAAGATGGAGATACCCTTTCCCTAGGTGACAGGACACTAGAATTCTTGATTACCCCATGGGTCCACTGGCCTGATACGATGCTCACGTATCTTCGTGAAGATCAGCTGCTTTTTACTTGTGACTTTTTTGGCTCACACCTTGCGACCTCAGACCTATATGCTCGGGAGAGAATGCGGGTGTATGAGGCAGCGAAACGATATTATGCGGAGATCATGATGCCCTTTCGGGTGAGTATCAAAAATCACCTGGAGCGACTGAAAAAATACGAAATCAGAACCATTGCAACCTCCCATGGGCCAATCTGGGATGATCCTCAGAGCATCATCGACGCCTACACAGGATGGGTTTCAGACCAGGTGGAGAATGAAGTTATAATCGCCTATGTCTCGATGCATGGCAGTACAAAAAAGATGGTGGATCACCTGGTCGATGGATTAATCCAGAGAGGTATCAAGGTTAAGCCGCTCAACCTCACCGTCACCGATGTAGGAGAACTTGCCAAATCTCTTGTGGATGCTGCGACGATTGTCATCGGAACTCCCACCGTAATTTCAAACCCCCATCCATCCGCGGTATGCGCCGCCCATCTTATCCGTGTCCTTCGACCCAAGGCACGCTATGCGACCGTAATCGGCTCCTATGGATGGGGCGGAAAGACCGTCCAAGTGATCACGGAGCTGCTCTCCGTCAGTTCGATGAAATTTTTGGATCCGGTGATCCTAAAGGGATATCCTGCCGATGAGGGATATGCGGCCCTGGATGTTCTGGCTGACACGATCGCCCAAAAGCACGAGCAGGATCCCCTCGTGATAAAAGGCTGATGAAACACTGGTTCCAGGGGCAACGATTTCTGCAAAACACAAACGGGATGATGCCGGCAGGGGGGGATCTGTGGAACGGACAACATGAATTTCCGAAACGGAAGATTGACGCGATAAGAAAAGAGATGTATTTTCTGGTGTCCGGGTAACGGATACAGCATCAGATTAGGCTCGATTCCACATTCACCAGCGGATCGGCACGGTAATGAATGGATTGAGATGAGGGGCTTTGATATCCATGCAAGCCCTGGAATGAGAAAATGAGAACAGGATGAATCCCCCCCATGGATGTAAAAATATGGTGTTACCCTTTCCGTACAGGAGATCCGGATCGATGGATAAGATGCCTATTTCCTCGCTGAGGTATTGCACGTGGTCTCGCTAAATTTTAAGGATGCCATTGCTACATCTCCGTTCATCTTTACACTGGGGGTTGCAGGGGACAGCGGTTCTGGAAAGACGACGTTCACGAATGCGATCAGACAGATCTTTGGGGATGACCTTGTATCGACCATCACCCTTGATGACTATCACTGCTATGACCGTGAAGAACGAAAGACCCGCAAGATCACCCCTCTCGATCCGGAAGCAAATAGACTAGAGCGTCTTGAGGCAGATCTACTCACCCTGAAAAAAGGAGAGGCGATACTGAAACCGGTGTATAATCATCGCACTGGTCACTTCCATCCTCCAGTGCGGTTCACTCCAAAAAAGATCTTGATTCTGGAAGGATTACATACTTTTTTTACCCCTATTCTTCGGGAGAACCTTGATTTCACCCTTTTTGTCGATCCAGACCCTGAGGTGAAACGAGAATGGAAGATAAAACGCGATGTCGAGGTGAGGGGATATAAGGAAACTGAGGTGATCGATGAACTTGCCGAAAGGGAGAAGGATTACCAGGACTTCATTGCTCCCCAACGCCGGTATGCGGATGCAATCATTCGTATCTCGTATTCCAGATACGGAGAAGCACTTGGCCTTGAAAGGAACATCTACCAGGTCACTCTCCTTCAAAGCAAACTCCTCCGTTCGGTGCAGGATATCGATCTCTCCATCGATCTTCTATCTCTTCTATCCGTTTCAGAAAGAGATTTTCTGCTGGAGTTCCGGAGACAGCACATCAATGGACGGATGTATGGCGCACTCACCTTTGACGGGGAATTAAATCATGCGCTGATCAGGAAGCTGGAAAAGAATGTAGAACGGCAAACCGGCATACAACCAATCGATATCTATGCACATCGTGAATACGTCGTTGCAGGAGAGATTACCCAGCTAATCCTAGCATGGCGGATCATCAACCGGCGTATCTATATCGAGCAAGAATAAGGAGAACATCGCTCTGATGAATCACGGAGATATCACCAAAGTATTGTGTGGGGATCCTCTACTATTTTCATATGGATTTCTCTCGGACCCTCAAATCCCATGATTTTTAGCCAAGGGAAAAATTCGGTAATACAAAGAAATAGAGAAGGACAGAAAGAACGAGGAAAATAATGCCGTAATATAGATATCTAAGGTGGCGATGAGAACGGGATATATCCTCTCCACAGTATTTGCACCATCCCATACCCTTTCTCATTTCATTTCTACATTCAGGGCATGACATATATTATTACTTGATTATTATTGTTTTTTAATAAAATAATAGTTTCTACTAAAAATTTGAATATTAAATAACTTTATATAATATTAATTTATTTATTGAAAAGGCGGGAGAAATGGTTATTAAATATGCAATCACTTTAATTATTAATCAAGTATACTATATTTGATAATTTTTCTTACCAATCAGTATTCAGTTTAAACGAGGCTTTCTTTCGCAATCCACGTTGTGCTAAGACAAATAGAGATAACCTATTATTACATGCCCCTCATAGTACAGCGATGAGACAGATCGCCCTGTATGGGAAAGGTGGCATCGGGAAGTCGACAACTGCAGCAAACCTTTCCGCTGCATTCGCGGAAAGAGGATTAAAAGTCCTGCAGATCGGCTGCGATCCCAAGCATGACAGCACCCGCATGCTGATGCACGGGGCGAATATCCCTACGGTGCTCGATTTGGTCCGTGAAAGGGGTGTGGAACCCATAACTCCTCATGAAGTGGTATTCCTTGGTTTTCAGGATGTTCGGTGTGTGGAAGCAGGAGGCCCGGAACCAGGTGTTGGTTGTGCGGGTCGTGGGATCATCGCCACATTCCAGCTGCTGGAAAAGCTGGAAGCCTTGGAGGGTGACGTAGTTGTGTATGACGTGCTCGGTGATGTGGTGTGTGGCGGGTTCGCCATGCCCATGCGGGAGGGATACGCGGAAGAGGTGTACCTAGTCACTTCGGGGGAGTTGATGTCTCTGTATGCGGCAAATAATATCTGTAAAGCGATTGCCCGGCTTGCCCGCCATGGAAGGAGCAAATGCCGCCTGGGCGGAGTGATCTGCAACTCTGCAAACACTCATCCCCGAGAGCAGGAGCTGGTTGAGGAATTTGCCAGAAGGATTGGGTCTGCTCTGATGGGATTCATACCACGGGATCGCATGGTCCAGCTTGCGGAGCTCCATAAACAAACCGTATTCGAGTATGCACCTACCTCTAAACAAGCACAGATATATCGAACCCTTGCCGTCAGTATCCTCGAAAACGGATCGCTTACAATTCCCATCCCTTTGGAAACGGATCAGCTTGAGACCCTTGCCCTTGCATACATCTAGGATGGAGGGCTGCACAATCCTCGGGGCCCTCTCGGTCACTACAGGCGTCAAAGATGCCCTTTCTATTGTACATGGCCCCAATGGGTGTGCACACCATAACTTCTCTCTCCTTCATGCGACCTTGGCGACGGATACGGATTCCCGGTTCCCCCATATCGTTTCCACGCATCTATCTGAGGATGATATTATATTTGGAGGAGAGGAGGCATTAGAGAGGGCGATACGTGAAGGACTGGAGCGGGATGTCGGAGGGATTTTTATCCTCAATACCTGTATCGTCGATACTATCGGGGATGATACGGCTGCTGTCTGCCGAAAGAGCTGGAGGGTACCGGTGATATACCTTCCCACCGCCGGATTCCTAGGTGGGGGATTCAGCCGCGGGATGCTAAATGCCCTGCAGACGCTTGCCATCCATGCTAAACCTCGGGAAAAGGTTCCGCGGGCTGTGAGCCTGATTGGTGAAAAGAACCTAGAATATGAAGTGGAAGAAAATTATACCGAGATCTCCCGTCTTCTGGAATCCTTGGGCCTCCATGTATATCTCCGGTTCGTCCGCGACATCACGATTGCAGATCTCACCGAAATCTCGCGATCTGGGCTGAACATCCTCCGTGAACCTGAGCTTATGCCCCTAGGGGACTTGCTCAGACAGCGTTACGGAACCCCGTTTGTGGACCGTTTTCCTAGGGGATTTATAGGTACCCTAACCTTTCTTCAGGATGTCGCCCGGACTCTCGGGATTCCCTGTGAGGACGCAGTCGCATATGAGATGGAGCACCAGACCCGAGTACTGGCGAAATTCCAAGATCTGGAAGGGATCGCAGTGCATCTCGGAAGAGATACCTCGAACTCGTTCCTGAGGGAGATGGTGGATCTTCTTGGAATGTTCGAACGCAACGATGGTATCCATCTTCCTATCCCTATTCCAGAACCAGTGGGGACCGGTGGAGTGGAGAGGCTGTTCCACCACTGGAGGAGAACGATCTGTGCCTCTCTGTGATAACCCGCTTTGGCCTTGTGCGATGACCGGGGCGGTATCCTGTCTTGCTGGTTTTGCGGATATTGGAGTAGTGATACATGGTTCGAGTGGATGCTATTTTTATCCGGCCTCTCTCCTTCCAAACGCGGTCTATGGAACGCACCTCCTAGAGAACGACATCATTTTTGGTTCCGAGGAACGTCTCCGAGAGGTGCTGGAAGAAGTACGGACCCGCTATCGAGTGATTGCCGTGGTTACCACTTGTGTCCCGTCTATCGTAGGAGAAGACCTACTGGCCATACGCAAGAATTCTGCTGATATTATAGTCGAGGCACCGGGATTCCTGGGCGACTTTGAGACCGGATATCAGACAGCACTCAAGGCACTCTGTCCTGTTGTGGATCCAGTACGGGAGGGTATCAATATCGATGGCCTGAACCCGATTGACCCTTATTATCTTGGTAATCTCAGGGAAACGGAACGCCTCCTCTCTCTGTGCGGGCTTTTCCCCGCCACCAAGTTCAGTGCAGACACCTATGAATCGGTCTTTCATGCCGCACCATACACCCTCACTACCAACCCAGATCTCAGATCAGATATCGGCAATTCCCTCGGAAGTCTTCTTGGATTGGAGGGAACTAAGGCAGGTTTTGTAGCGTTATCGCACCATTATCCGCAGGTGGATATCAATCCAGTTATTGAAGAGATCAACCATGCAGAAGAACGGATCACCCTTGTGTGCGATAAATTTCTCCTTAGAAATGATCCCCCTTCAGTGCTCATCTTCAGTGGCGCCCCCTATGCACTTTTTGCGGCACGGTTACTGGATAGGTATCTGGATGCAGATATCATTGCGATCGGATCTCGTACTTCTTCCCCATCCACACCATATCCCCTATCCCGTATGGTCACCTTTGAGGAGATCAAGGAGTGCATCCAGCGAGAGCAGCCGGATCTTGTTCTCGGTTCCTCTTACGAGCAATCAGTCTGCGAAGATTCAGCATTCGTTTCCTTCTCATTCCCTATGCGGGGTAAGATCCTTCTCCGCACAAGAACGATCGCCGGCCCGGAAGGAACCCTTTCTCTTTTGGAGGAGGTCCTCAATTCCTGCATGGATAGGAAAAAGAAAGTAACACAATTAGGGACCTAGAAATACAGGGCATACGCACGCGTGTAAAGTAGTATATATGGTCCGTAAAAGCTATTTCTGAATCGAACCTTGCATGAGATCTTCCAGAATGAAAATTTCCGGAAGAGAGCATTCTTAAAAAAGTTTATTCCGGGAAGGGAAGGTTTCAGGAAAGGGTCACAAACCGGGCGACCGCATCTCCAACTTCGGAGGTAGTGGAATTTCCACCCATATCTCTTGTGGTTATTCCCGAGAGAATGCTCCTCTCGATTGCCGCGAGGATCGCGGCTGCCGCCGTATGTTCTCCTAGCTGATCAAGCAGAAGAGACCCCGCCCATATCGTGGCAACCGGATTTGCTACTCCAAGTCCCCGGTATTTCGGAGCAGAACCATGGATGGGTTCAAACATAGAAGTGCCTGAGGGATTGATATTACCGCCAGGTGCCAGGCCCAGTCCACCCTGAATCATTGCACCCAGATCGGTGATGATGTCTCCGAACATGTTCGGTGTAACTACCACATCGAACCACTCCGGATTCTTCACAAACCACATGGTGATCGCATCCACGAAATTGAATTCCGTCTCCACGTCAGGATATGCTCGGGCTTCCTCTGTAAATACCTCTCTCCAGAGCCCATAAATATCGGTGAGCACATTTGCTTTGTCCACCGATGTCAATTTTTTTCGTCGCTGACATGCGAGATCGAAAGCATATCGAATTACCCTGCTAGCCCCCTCGCGGGAAATGACTCCTATCTGGTAGGCAATCTCCTCTGCATCGCTCTCCACGTCCAGCCCAAACTTGATATAATAGAGTTCCCTTATCACTTCGAGTTCCTTCTTCTCTTTTCCCTGGAAGCGTGAGCCGATTCCAACGTAGAAATCCTCAGTGTTCTCCCGGACTACGATGAAATCAATGTCTTCCGATGTTTTTTCCGCAAGCGGAGTACAGACTCCCTGGAGCAGTTTAACCGGACGCAGGTTTATGTACTGATCAAAATGAAAACGCAGGGCGAGCAAAATCCCTTTCTCCAGGATCCCTGGTTTCACCCTCTCATCACCAATTGCCCCGAAATAAATCGCACGGCATCGTGAAAGAGCGATCAGGTCCTCCTCTGTTAGGAGCTCCCCTTGCGCGAGATAGCGTTCTGCCCCCAGATCGAATTCATCCCATTCAATCTCAAATCCATAATGTTCTGAAACGGCGTCAAGCACCTTCCGTCCTTCAGAGATAATCTCTGGCCCAATACCATCGCCCGGTATTACCGCAATTCTGTGCACAGAGGCAGCTCCTTCAGTTTTTTCGCATATTCCACAAGACCCCCCGCGTTCACGATCTCCTGGAGGAAGGCTGGTATAGGTTCTAGCTGGTATTCTATCCCGCTCACACGCGCAATCGCTTTACTGGTATCCACAATGATGGTGTCGCCATCCTCGATATCATCTGCCTCTCCGCATACGAGTGCCAAGAGCCCTGTATTAATAGCGTTCCGGTAAAAGATTCGGGCGAAGGAACGGGCAATAACTACCCGAACGCCTGCCCCGAGAAGAGCATGGGGCGCATGTTCTCGGGAGGATCCGCATCCGAAGTTCCGTCCTGCGACTACTACATCCCCTTCCCGTACTTCACGGGCAAACTCTGGGCGCACTCCCTCGAATGCATGTTCTGCTAGTTCTCGGGGATCATTAATGGTCAGGAATCTTCCTGGAATGATCGCATCGGTATCCACATCATCTCCGAATTTCCAGACTCTCATTCTCACACCTCCCGTGGATCGATGATCATACCATACAGTGCACGTGCCGCAGCAGTCGCGGGTGAGCATAAATATACTTCTGCACCCGCGCTTACCTGCCTCCCCCGGAAATTCCGGTTAGAAGTGGATAGAGAGACTTCCCCAGCTGCAAGCAGCCCGAAGGCGCCTCCCATGCATGGTCCACAACAGGGTGCTTCGACCAGTGCTCCTGCCTTAACGAACCGTTCAATCAGACCCCCTTTTAAGGCTTTCAGGTACTCCTTTCTCGAAGCCGGGATCACGATCACCCGCACACTCCGGCTGAATGCGTCATTCCCCATTACCTCTGCCGCAGCCTCCAGATCTTCATACCTCCCGTTCGTGCAGGAACCAATGAACACTTGGTCGACTGCAGTCCCTTCTATCTCGCCCACCGGAACCACCTTATCTACATTGTGAGGCATAGCCACTTGAGGATCCAAGGAGTCCACCTCATAGGAACGGAACTCCACGTAGTTCGCGTCTGGGTCGCTCTGTAAATCAAAAGGTTCAACCTTCTTTCTTTCCCGAAGGTACGCCCAAGTAATGTCATCGGGGGGAACTATCCCTATCTTTGCTCCCATTTCGATGGCCATGTTGCAGCAGGTCATCCTGCCGGCCATGTCCATCCCTTCGATAGTTTGACCGACGAACTCCAGAGCATCGTAGGTCGCCCCGTCTGCACCCACATCCCCCACGATGGAGAGGATAAGGTCTTTAGGACCAACCCGGTAGGGGAATTTTCCGGAGACCTCCAGCTGGATGCTCTCTGGGATCCTGAAGTAGAGGGCCCCATACCGAAGGACAAAACCCATATCGGTGGAGCCGATGCCGGTCGCGAATGCACTGGTTGCACCATACATGCAGGTATGGGAGTCCGCTCCCACCACGATCTCTCCTGGTTCGGCGAGACCTTCTTCCATCATCACCTGATGGCAGACTCCCTCAAAGAGATCATAATGGAAGAT
>JAJRCP010000091.1 GCA_028678885.1 Methanomicrobiales archaeon | reverse complement strand
CAGTTGAAGCGGTCCAGGAATATGCTGAATCGATCCTTCTCCAGGGAAAGAATCTGGTGATACTGAGTGCCGGAGGCCTCGCGGATCCTGAATTCCGAGTTCATCTCGAGCAGACTGCCCGAGCACAAGGAAGAAAAATCTATGTTCCGAGCGGGGCGATTGCGGGCCTTGATAATCTGAAGGTAGGACAGATTGTCGGAATGGAGACCCTGCTTCTCCGCACCACAAAAAGTCCTTCCTCCCTTCATATGAAGACAGAGGAACGAAGACTTATCTTCCAAGGAAAAGCCCGCGATTGCATCCGGGAATTCCCCCGCAATATCAACGTGGCAGTTGCATTGAGTCTTGCGGCCGGGCGAGATGCAGATGTAGAGATCTGGGTCGATCCTGCCATTGACAGGAACATTCACGAGGTATACGCAAGGGGATCCTTTGGGGAGATCACGA
This sequence comes from Methanomicrobiales archaeon, assembly GCA_028678885.1. GTDB lineage: Archaea > Halobacteriota > Methanomicrobia > Methanomicrobiales > JACTUA01 > JAJRCM01. The sequence continues at coordinate 4,873 of JAJRCP010000091.1, read as the reverse complement.
TCACAGTATCCAATGTGCCAAGCCCTGAGAATCCTGCCACAAGCTACCTTGCTGCACTCTCCATCCTTACCCTACTCAAGAACATGGAAACCCCTCTTGTGATTGGCACATGATGTTTCCTACTAGATACAGGTTGAATCAAATTATCCCTAAGGCATATCGATGAAAGTACCACTTCGAATCTTACAGGGATTTCTGGAAGAGGATACACCCTTCGGAGACCTGACATCGGAAACACTGGCACAGGGAATACAATGTGTCGCGGGCATCATCACCCATGAAGAGGGGATCATCGCCGGAGTGGAAGAGGCAACAGACCTATTCTCCTCTCTGGATCTCGCCGTCCGGCCTCAGGTACAGGACGGAACATGGAGCCCTCCAGAAACCCGGGTACTCGAAATCGCCGGGGAGGCAGCGAAAATCCTTCTTGCGGAAAGAACTGTCCTCAATGTCATGGGAAGGATGAGCGGGATCGCCACGATGACACGGAGACTCGTGGACACAGTGCATGCGATCAACCCGCAGTGCCGGATTGCATCAACTCGGAAGACCGCCCCCGGTCTTCGGTTCCTTGATAAGAAGGCAGTAATGCTGGGAGGAGGCGAATCGCACCGGTTTACGCTCTCGGATATGATCCTTATTAAGGATAACCATCTTGCCTTCGTTCCTCTCGAAGAGGCAATAACTCGTGCAAAAGCCCAGGGTCCCTACCGGGTCATTGAGGTGGAGGTGACCACCCCCCTTATGGCGGAGGAAGCGGTTCGATTGGGAGCCCATGTCATCATGCTCGATAATATGCGTCCTGTAGAGGTTGCCGAAACGCTCACCCTACTAGAAAATGAAGGGATACGGAAGATGGTTATCGTCGAAATCTCAGGGGGAATAACCGAGGAAAATATCCAGGACTATGCCGTCCAAGCCGTGGATGTCATCAGTATGGGAAACCTAACCCATTCCGTCCGTTCACTAAATATGAGCCTGGAGATTCTAGACAGGGAATAATATCCTGCCGAAAAAGAAAAACCTTATTGTATCTGCCGTGAAAGCCCCCATGAACGAGGAACAGCCATGGGGGATGAAGAAGGAGCGGTACCTGCCACTTCTGCGGAAGGAGGAGACAATCTTACTTTTCTCATCCAGCTCCTTCAATCAGAAGAATTGAATACGCGATGGAGGGCGGCCGAGGCGCTGGGAGAGAAAAAAGATCCCCGGGCGGTCGGTCCTCTGATCGCGGCCCTTTCCGATCCTATGGAGGATGTTGCCTGGATCGCTGCCCAGGCACTGGGGAAGATCGGGGATCCGGTCGCGGTACCTGCCCTTATCCAGGCTTTATCAAAGGAGAGCAAATGGGTCAGACAGGGATCCAGCTGGGCTCTCGGAAAGATCGGGGATACACGGGCAGTGGAACCATTGCTAGGTGTCCTGAAAGATGCCAAAAGAGACGTTCGGAAGAATGCTGCTTGGGCCCTTGGCCGAATTGGGGATGACCGTGCCATCCCCGCTCTGACGGAAGCACTCAAGGATACCGATCCTGCGGTTCGGAACGCTGCAAAGGATGCCCTTGCGGAAATTCAGAAGAAAAAAGAGAAAAAATAACCCTTATTTTTCCCTCCTTATTCTCCCTCTGCGTACAATCACTGAACAAAAGAGGTATAAAAGATTGACCCCTATGGTATGGGGGAGCAGCGCGGGAGCGTGGTGACGATCGCCCTAAATCAGATAAATGTGTTTGCCTATGTCATCCTTCCTCTCCTGATCTTCATTGCCCGGATAGGTGATGTTAGTCTCGATACAATCCGAGTGATTTTTGTCGCTCGGGGATTCCGGTACTTTGCACCGGTTCTCGGATTCTTCGAGACCTCAATCTGGCTCCTTGCGATCGGCCAGATCTTTCGAGATTTAAGCAATCCAATCAGTTATTTTGCCTACGCAGGAGGGTTTGCCACCGGGACCTTTGTGGGGATGTGGCTGGAAGACAGGCTCTCTATTGGGACCGTCATGATACGGGTGGTCACCCAGAAAAAGGCAGATGAACTGATCAACCAGCTCAAGGGGAGACGGTACGGAGTCACCACGGTAGATGCGATGGGAGCCCTAGGATCCGTTCAGATAATCCTGACGATTGTACAACGCACGTCTGTGTCTGAGGTGGTTTCCTTGGTGAGGCAGTTCAATCCACATGCATTTTATACCATCGAGGACGTCCGTAACGTAACGGAGGGTATCTTTCCTATAAAGGGTGATGGATACCTGAAACGGCACCTGCGCACCCTGTTCACACTGCGAAAGGAGAAATAAGAAAATAGTAAACTTCAAAGCTTCTCTTTAGCGGTATCAGGCTTTTGTTTTCTATCTAGGGATAGGTTCAGGTGAAATCATCTCGATCCCTCTGATCAGATTCAGATATTTTTCGGACATTCATTTGAAGATTACCGTTGCACCAATGAACCATCATAAAAATCCCGCGGGTTTGGGGGAAAAGTGGACATCTCCCCATCCAATTTTTATCGGATGGAATCGATGACAGGAGGCCGGTATATTCCCTGTAACAGGGCAGTACATACCAAGCAGAGACCCTTCTTTTTTCCGTCCAGCTGATCCAGGGTCTCCGGAGGGAACATGATACACTGCGAGTCGGAACAATGGTCCAGGCCGAGAAGATGTCCTGCCTCGTGGGCTCCTTCAGTGGATATCCGTGACAGAAGAAGATCCTCATTGTCCTCCCTCTGATAAAATTCGTTTCGAAGGCGGGCGGTGGAAACAACTGCAACTCCTGTTGATTCCCGTGCCAGTCCAAATACAAAATCCGTACCCCTAACGAAGAGATCTCGCGGGGTGACTAGGAGAATATAGCCAGAAATGACGTGTTTTCTTTTGAACATCTGAAGATGGTGCAGAATCTTCTGGGCATCATACTGGCGTCTTCCGGCATAGTACCCTGAAAGAAGAATCCCGTTTTCCTCAACTTCAACGGGTATACCGAGAATCATCTCTATCGCCCTTCCTGCAGGAAGTTCGAGCCCTGTCAGTGCCCCGGAATCCCAAAAGATTTTGAGGCGCATTCACCAACACTCAGTGATGCGCCCGTATAAACGTATTGAACGGTGCATCGCCCGCTATATCGCGAAAAAATATCGTAAGGTAGTTGAAGTGGGAGTGGGAGAGAATTTTGGGACCGCAGAAGAGTTGGTGCGATCGGGTTGTATTGTCATCTGCACGGATGTCCGTATCTCTCCGTATTTTCCTCCTGAGCTGAATGTACAGAAGGACGATATCTTCCGGCCTGTTAGGAAGATCTACGAAGGTGCAGATCTCCTGTATGCGATCCGGCCGGGTGTGGAGATGGTACCCCCCCTGATCTCCCTTGCCAAGCAGATCAATGCAGACCTCCTGGTGTACCATCTTGGGGATGAACTCTTCGAAGGAGGGGGGAGGGTGATCGAATGCGGAGTACCCCTGCATCAGTATTATTCCCGCAAGGAAGAAACGATCCCGTTACAGTCTGCAAATAAGATATAAGATCGGGTCCCTTCGAAGAAGATCCCGGTCCCTTAGAATAACGTGGACTGCTTTCCACGGGTAGCATTCTCTTTTCGGGAAGGAGGAGGTATCCCCTCTCTTTCCCGTTTTGCTTCTTCTTCCTGTACTTTTTTTACGATCCCAACTGATCGTTCACGGTTATGCAGGAAAAGATTCAGTTCATCTGCATCAAGACTGAGTATCGCCGTATATCTCTCCGGCGATTGTTCGACGAGGAATGAAAAGAGGGTCAGGTACTCCTCACGGAGGATCTGTTCAGGGATATGGAAGAAGGAGGAGAGTTTTCGCAAAAGAGTCGTCCGGATCGATCGATGCCGCCGGGCGGATCCGATTCGCTGCCACCGGGAGGGTGGTCCGATGCGGGCATGGATGCCCTTACCATGTGCCGCATCACTTGTACCGATCAGGGCAATTGCCTGTGCATATCGCCAGAGAGTATAGTACTGCCTCTGGCGGGTGCGCCCCAGGTAAAGGTCTGCCCGGGAAAGTGAGCGATACGCATAAACCATTGCTCGCAAATCCGGAAGATGAACGGTAGAACCTTCCAGCCACTGCACAATCCGTTCCGGGGTCTCACCGCTGCTCTGTGCCTGCCGAAGCAGATCCTCCGGAGGACTACTCCGATATACTGCACTAACCAGATCAAAGATGGAGGAGTGTTCATCTTTTGGTGAGGACTGCAGATCCTCAGAAGAGAGCTCTTCTCTTCCGATGGCTGCGGCATGGAGTGCGGTGATGGCTGCCCGCACATCTCCTCCGGCCTGTTCCGCGATCTCCTGGAGAACAGTATTACTGCACCGCACCTGTTCCGCAGCACAGATGAATCGTAACCGGGGAATGACGGTCCGGGCCTGGATTGCACGGAATTGCAGAGATTCGCAGCGGGACCGGAGTTCTGGGGCAACATCCTGGATAGTGTTCGCGATCAGGATGATGGGCTGGCGAGTCTTTTTGATAATGTCCAGCAGCGCTTTTGCTCCCCCCCGGTCAGCAGTACCATGAAGGTTATCCACCTCATCGACAAGAATCAACTTTCTCATTGCCCCAGTCAGGGAAGCGGTGAGGGCGGAGCTGCCCGCTACCTTGTCCAGGGCTGCCTTTGTCCTCTGATCGGAGGCATTCAGCTCAATGAGGTCCCAGCCCATATCTCGGGCCAGGGCGTGGGCACTGGAAGTCTTTCCTGTGCCAGGTCTCCCGAACAGAAGGAGAGGACGGCTAAGCGGAGACCAAGTTCGTGCCCAAGCTATCATAGCCTGGAGGATCTGAGCATTCCCCACCAGATCCTCCAGATGCTGTGGCCGATACTTCTCCGTCCAGTCCATACATACACCTG
>JAJRCP010000090.1 GCA_028678885.1 Methanomicrobiales archaeon | reverse complement strand
GCAGAAGTATTCAATGAGGACATCTTGGAATCTCTACAGGGAGGCGTGGGGGTTGGACATGTACGGTATCCAACTACCGGTGCAAATGTTCCAGAAAATATCCAACCCTTCAACTTCCAGTACAAGGATCATTATTTCGCCATCGCTCACAATGGAAACCTAGTGAACTCTCGGGAGTTACGAGATGAGTTCGAACGAAGGGGAGACATCTTCTCCACCACAACCGATACGGAACTCATCGCGAGTGTGCTTATCGAGGAATTCCGGAGAGCGGAAAATATTGAGGATGCAGTTGTCCATTGCATGCGGACTCTCCGTGGATCCTATTCCGTAGTGATGCTGCTGGATGGCACCCTGTATGCTTTCCGGGACCCAGCAGGGATCAAACCGCTCTGCATCGGCAAAGTAGACCAAAGCTATATCATCGCATCTGAGAGTGTTGCAGTGGATGCTCTGGAAGGGGAGCTCCTACGTGATGTTCGCCCGGGAGAACTCCTCCGAGTGAATGACCGTGGGCTTCACAGCATGCAGATTGCTATCTCGAACCACCGAGCCCATTGTATCTTCGAATTCATCTATTTTGCCCGTGCCGATGCGATTCTGGAGGGAAAGCTAGTCTATGATGTGAGACGCCGGATCGGTGGTCACCTGTACAAGGAAGCCCCGGTGAAGGCGGATTTTGTATCCCCAGTCCCTGACTCTGGAACCTCGCTTGCAATCGGGTATGCCCATTACTCTGGTATTCCCTTCATGGAAGGGCTCATGAAGAACCGGTACATGGGAAGGACGTTTATCAAAACGACCCAACAAGAGCGGGAGAGTGCAGTGCGGATCAAGCTGAATCCGATTCGTCAGCACATCCGTGAAAAGTCTGTGGTGCTAGTTGATGACAGCATTGTTCGCGGAACCACAATGGGACACATTGTGGAATTGATGCGTGATGGCGGGGCAGCAGAAGTGCATGTTCGGATCGGTTCACCCCAGATTATTGCTCCCTGCTACTTGGGGGTCGATATGCCCACCCGTGAGGAATTGATTGCAAGCAATAAAGCTGTCGAGGAGGTAAAGGAGCATATTGCGGCCAGTTCCCTACATCATGTTTCCCTTTCCGCCCTTGTAGAGTCCATCGGGATTGATAAGAAAGACCTTTGTATGGGATGTCTAACAGGCCGCTATCCGCTGACTATCGAGGGGGAAGCCTGCATTCCACGTTTGGTGGATATCGTGGGTGGAACCTATCAGACGGAACTGCAAACATTTGCAAAAGGACAGAAGAAACAGGCTGTTCAATAATAAACAGTAGCGAGGGATGGATTTGAACCATCGATCTACGGGTTATGAGCCCGTCGGGATATCCTGACTACCCCACCTCGCTATACAAGCATTATACATTCTCGGTTGTTGATGATATAGGTATCGTGGATACTTCAAAAAACGCCTTCACATCCTTGATAATAGTAAGGACCGACAAACTTATTCGTGCATCGGCGGCGTGTTCTGCGATCCCCAAGTGAAAGCATGCAAGAGTACCGACTGCTGCTGTTGCGCTAACTGGCAGATTAAGATCCAGTGCCTTGCCCAAAAGGAACCGTATGATAAGGGTTCGGCTGGTTATGGGTAGATTCCCTCTTTTTCACCTTATGGTGAATGCTGGAACGGTACCTGTAGCGGGAGGACTTATCAGGAAGGAGGGCTATGTCTGTGTTATGGACTATGAGCTGCACCAGATCCGAGACAAGAAACTGCGGGAAATGCAGGAAGCGATTAAAGGAAAAAAAAGGGCGACTGTCCGGATTGTGGACGGAAGTAATTTTCAGGAAATGATCAGCAATCCGGAAGTCGTGATTGATTTCTGGGCAGAATGGTGTGGTCCCTGCCGTATGGTGAGTCCCACTGTAGAGAAACTGGCCCAAGAATTCGCCGGAAAGGTGATTTTTGGAAAATGCAATATGGATGAAAATCCTCGGATCGCCACGAATTTTCAGATTTCTGCGATACCCACACTTCTTTTCTTCTCCCGTGGGAAGCTAGTAAATCGAGTGATAGGAGCGTATCCTGAGAATGCAATACGATCCCAGATTGAACGAACCTTTGGATCACATGCTTGAACGTTCGGGATGATAAACCAGTTTCTGGACTAATTTTCCTGCCATGATAAAGTCGTTCAACGACAGTTCACCCGCTAATATATGCTTCGCGGTTTTTTTTATCCCTGAACAAATAGGTAAGCCTCATTTCCGTTGTTCAGGATCCTTATGAAAATTGTTTCTTTATTTGTGTATTCGTGCTGTAAATTCATAGTCATCGATCCGATGACTAGCTCTACCATAATGCGTTCATATCTCCTTTAACCGGTACTCAGCCTTTCCCAACCCAATCTCCTGCCCATTACCGATCTGCCGGTAGCCGGCTGTATTCGCCCATACACCCTGGAACTTATCTTCTCCAGATTTGTGATGGTGTTGCAGAGCCGAATCCTTCATCCCCTGCTGCGCATTCACTAGGTCGAAACTTGCATGATCCAGTGCCACCGGATCTCTGGAGGCGAGAATCCCGATATCGGGAACGAGAGGTGCATCACTCCAGGGCACACAGTCACAGTCCGGCGTTATGTTCAATAAAAAGTTATAAAATCCCGGTTTTTCTTTTTTTTACGAACCGCTCCCAGCGCGTATTCGATCATTCTCTCCACAAACAGAGGGATATCCACCGTCCAATCAAATTCAATCGCGGTCACAGGGCATACGGTCATGCACTCCCCACATCCAGCACAGCGAGATCGCTCGATTCGGGAAACGCCTTCCTCAAGTCTGATCGCTCCCTCGGGGCATATCTCCTCGCATCGTCCATATCCCTGGCAGAGTTCCGGTTTCACCTGCGCCCGGGCGGTATGCTGCTCTTTCTTTCCGGAGGGGGGGCGCATCCCATGGCCAAGTTCTTGATTGATCCACCAAAACCGGCAAGCATGTGGGCTTTGAAGTGCGACATCACCATCAAAGCATCTGCCTCAATGATATCGGTGGCAATCTTCACGTGTGAAAAATGTTTACCGCGTACTTGTACCTCAGTGAAATTTGATCCCCGGAGTCCTCCGGCGATTAGCAATGGAGCATTCACCACAGCATAGGCAAATCCATGCTCGATGGCAGTGGTAAGATGATCTACCGCATTCGATCTGCTTCCGCGGTACAGGGTAATAGTATCGGTAAGGAAGGGGTGCCCTCCTCTTCCCCGGATCAGGTCCACAACCGGTCGAACAAAAACCGGGTGGATGAAAGAGTCCCCTCCCCGCTCTCCGAAGTGAATCTTCACCGCGGTGAGGTTCCCTTCTTCGATCAGATCCCCGAACCCCGCAACTTCGAAGAGTCGACGTACCTTCATGACGGTACTCTCTTTCTCGCTCCTCGCCCCCAGGTGTGCGAAATAGACCGGGCTAGCCAAAATGGTTCCTCTATAGGTATCTGACATCCGTAAAGAATTAAAATCGTCAATCTCTGAATCTGAGTGGAAATATGGGTACGATCAATCGCTTATAAGATTTCCGTGCTATGATTGTTAGTCTATGGGAGTTCACAGGCTCTCTTTCTCCAGATCAGTCTTCTTCACATAATAAACCGGGACCATATGATGGGGATGATAGCGCATCTTTGCCTCACGCAATCCTGGGATTCCCAGGTCGCTTTCCCGGTTGATATATCTGTATCGCGGTGCAAGAATAGCCGCAGTCTCTGCATTCATTGCCTTATAAATTCCTTCACATTCCGGTAAACCCTTCTCAAAGTGGATGAGGGAGGTGTCCTGGTTCAGTCCTTCATAGAAGGCTATCGCCCCAATCTGATCATCTGTCCAGATGGCAAGACCGGAGATCTCCAGG
>JAJRCP010000089.1 GCA_028678885.1 Methanomicrobiales archaeon | reverse complement strand
TGAAAAGGCGAGCGTTCAATACTCAGATATCGTTATGGTAGAAGTGGCGTTACGGAAGGACATGGTTTCCGCATTCCGTAAAATATTGGGTTTTATGAAAGGGGATGAAGAAGAAGAAGCAGAAAGAAGCCGTCTGCCCCTCATCCTGCATCGATGGGATATCCATAATATTAAAACAATCCTGCGGGGAAAAAAAATCTCCGTTTCATTCGATGAAATTCTCTCTTGCTTGATCCCTGCTGGTGATCTCGATGAAGCTGCCCTCATTGAACTTACCAAACAACCGGATGTCAAGGCAGTGATCGACCTCCTTGCTACATGGGGAATTGAATATGCAAAACCCCTGACCCGGCACTTCAAGAAATATTCAGAACAGCGGGACATGGCAATCCTCGAATATGCCCTTGACAAATTTTACCTTGAAAACACGCTTGCAACAGTAAAACGGGGAGGGACTGATGATGACCGTATAATCAAGGACTTCATCACCACGGAAATTGACGTAACCAATATCAAAACAGTATTAAAAATGATTCGAGACAAAATGGATGTCGGAGAGGCTGAAAAATTCTTGATAAAAGGAAGTATCGGTCTCGGTGTCGATAAGCTGCTGCTCATGGTGCGTTCAGGATCAATAGAAGGAGCCATCAAATACCTCGGTGGAACTCCATACAATTTTCTGACCCAGATACCAGAAAAATCAATAAGCGGTGAATCTATCTCGGAATTTGAAAAAGAGCTCGACCGGTACCTGGTTAAAAAAGGGATACGCCATTTCCTCGGGGATCCATTGAGTATCTCAATTGGACTTGCCTATATCTGGGCAAAGGTAAACGAAGTGACCAATATCAGAATCATTGCGAGAGGAAAAACCGCAGATATTCCCGAAAAAGACCTCCGGGAGGCCTTGATTCATGTATAAGTTCGTTGTTGTTACAGATCCTGATACTGCCCCGGGATTTAGGCTTGCCGGTGTAGATGTCGTAGAAGTTCCTAATCCCGACGAAGCGGCAAAAATCCTTACTGCGCTTCTCCACCGAGACGATACCGGTATCGTGGCGGTGAATGAAGAGTACATGTCATCGCTGGATGAAAAATTGATGAGCAGAATTGACAAGAGCTATCGGCCTATCATTATTCCAATTCCCGCCGGATCAAAAAGAATGGATCGAACCAGTTACATTGAGCGGCTCCTGCAACGGGCCATAGGATACAACATTGTGCTGAGGAGGTAGTTAGATGATTGAAGGTAGTGTCTCAAGAATTTCCGGACCCGTTGTCCTCTCGGATGGGTTGCGGGGATCGAGGATGTACGATGTCGTCAAAGTCGGGAAGCAAGAATTGAATGGTGAGGTTATCCGACTGGACGGAGATCGGGCAGTTATTCAGGTATATGAGGACACTTCTGGTCTGAAGATTGGAGAAAAGGTAACGAATACCGAGACTCCACTTTCTGTCGAGCTGGGCCCCGGTTTACTTTCCTCAATTTATGATGGCATTCAGAGGCCCCTACCTACCCTCGTAGAAATGAGTGGCAGTTATATCTCCAGAGGTATTTCTCTTCCTGGCCTCGATAGAAAGAGGAAGTGGACGTTTGAACCTGCTGTGAAGAAGGGTGACAAGCTGAAGGGAGGTGACATTGTCGGGAGAGTGAAGGAATTCCATATTAACCACAAAATTCTGGTCCCACCGCTCGTTAGTGGTACAGTCACTAATGTTTGGACTGGGGATTTTCATGTCGATGAGACAGTTGTTACACTCGATACCGGCGCTACGATATCCCTGATGCAGAAATGGCCGGTACGGAAGGGTCGTCCCTATCAGAAGAAGATGGATCCCGATACCCTCCTTGTCACCGGTCAGAGAGTATTCGATACCCTTTTTCCGGTTACAAAGGGTGGAACAGCTATGATCCCCGGTGGCTTCGGGACCGGTAAGACCGTTGCAGAACAGACCCTCGCGAAATGGTCGGATACCCAGATCGTGGTTTATATTGGCTGCGGGGAACGCGGAAATGAGATGACGGATGTGCTCAGTGAATTTCCAGAATTACTCGATCCCCGTACAAAATTACCTCTCATTCAGAGAACCATTCTCATCGCAAATACATCCAATATGCCCGTCGCCGCAAGAGAGGCCTCAATTTATACCGGTATCACCATGGCGGAATATTACCGGGATATGGGATACGATGTTGCACTGATGGCGGACTCAACCTCCCGATGGGGTGAGGCGTTGCGAGAAGTGTCAGGTCGGCTTGAAGAAATGCCAGGAGAGGAAGGGTACCCAGCATACCTCGCAACACGCCTCGCTGCGTTCTATGAACGAGCCGGAAGAGTCGTCTGCCTTGGCGCAGATAATCGGGTTGGTTCTATTACCGTTATCGGAGCGGTATCCCCTCCAGGTGGCGATTTCTCTGAACCAATTACCCAAAATACTCTCAGAATCGCTGGCACATTCTGGGCGCTTGATACAAGTCTCGCGTATCGGCGCCATTTTCCATCCGTAAATTGGATCCGTAGCTATTCTCTCTACTTGGAGCAAGTGAGGGAATGGTTTACTAAGACCGGTTTCGGAGAATGGAAAGAACTCCGTGACAGGACCATGTATCTCCTACAAAAGGAAGTTGAACTGCAGGAAATCGTGCAGCTCGTTGGCCCTGACGCCCTTCCGGAAAGTGAAAAAGCAATTCTCGAAGTAACGAGGATGGTACGGGAAGATTTTCTGCAGCAGAGCGCCTATCATGATATTGATAGTTACTGTTCCCTCGATAAGCAATATTGGATGCTCAAGGTTATTCTTGCGTTCTATGATCGGATGAATGCATCCATGAGTAGAGGAACACCCCTCGCAAGGATCCTGAAGCTCCCGATCAAGTCCGAAATCGGGCGGATGAAGGAACTCACAGATCTCGAGCGAATTAAAGCGCTTATTGCTGAGATCGATAAAAGTATCACCACTCTCGAGGAGGAGCGATGAATCCCGTCAGTCTTCTAACAAGAGAATATCGCACGGTCAGTTATGTCTCCGGTCCACTCATTTTTGTGAAAAATGTGAAAGGCGCTTCATTTGGAGAGATCGCGCAAATTATCCTCCCAAATGGCGAAGAACGCAGGGGTCAAGTTCTGGATATATCGCGGGAACTTGCCGTGGTTCAGGTATTTGAGGGAACAAGCGGGATCGATAACCTGAACACCAAAGTTCGGTTCACCGGTGAACCACCATTGATTGATGTGTCCTTCGACATGCTAGGGCGAATTTTTAACGGGGTAGGTAAACCACGAGACAGTGGCCCCGATATTATTGAAGAGGATAGCCTGGATATCAATGGTATGCCCATCAATCCCTACGCCCGGGATAAACCATCAGACTTTATTCAGACAGGAATCTCGGCAATTGATGGGCTGAATACCCTCGTACGGGGACAGAAACTTCCGATTTTTTCTGGTGCCGGCCTTCCTGCAAATAAGCTTGCTGCCCAGATTGCCCGGCAGGCAAAAGTGCTCGGGGAAGGAGAGAAATTTGCAGTGGTATTTGTTGCGATGGGTATTACTTTTAAGGAAGCATCCTTCTTCATGAGAGATTTTGAAAAGACCGGTGCACTCGAGCGAGTGGTATTTTTCATGAACCTCGCCGATGATCCCACTATCGAGCGGATCGCCACTCCCCGATGTGCTCTGACCGCAGCAGAATATCTTGCCTTTACCCACCATCTGCATGTGCTCGTCATCCTCACGGATATGACCAACTATTGCGAGGCATTGCGAGAAGTATCGACAGCAAGAGAGGAGGTACCTGGGCGGCGGGGATATCCGGGGTACATGTATACCGACCTTGCATCAATTTATGAGAGGGCAGGGAGAATCAAGGGAAAAAAAGGGTCCATCACACAAATCCCAATTTTGACAATGCCTGATGACGATATTACACATCCAGTCCCCGATCTAACCGGTTACATCACAGAGGGGCAGATTGTGCTCTCTCGAGATCTCTTTAGACGGGGGGCAGATCCACCCATCGATGTTCTTCCTTGCCTCTCCCGATTGATGAATCTTGGAATCGGCCCCGGGAAAACCCGCGAGGACCACCGCAATGTGGCTGATCAGCTCTATGCATCTTATGCATATGGCCGGGATCTCCGCCGGTTGGTCGCTATCGTTGGTGAGGAAGCGCTTACCGATGTTGATAGGATATACCTAAAATTTGCCGATGAATTTGAGAAAAAGTTCATCACACAACAGGATGAGAACCGAAGCATAGAAAAGACATTCGAAATCGGGTGGAAACTCTTCTCGATGTTACCAGAGACGGAATTGAAGCGGATTAAGCGTGAGTATATCCAGAAATACCACCCGACTACCAAAGGGGGTGAGACCTCTGGAGCCAGTTAATCCGACCAGAATGGAGCTCATCAAGAAAAATGCTCAGATAAAATTAGCCGAGCAGGGGAGGGACCTTCTTCGGGAGAAGATGGATGCTCTCATACAGGAATTTTTCCGCGTTATGGAATCTGTCTCAAAATCCCGAGGTGAACTAGAGAAAGTCGCAGATATCTCGCGGCATACACTCCTCATCGCCCTTGCTGTTGATGATCCGGTGACTCTAAAATCTGCCTCCTTTGCGACAAAGAGAGGTATCTCTGTTGATATCAAAGGAAAAAATATTATGGGTGTTCCTGTTCCAATTATTGAAAAAAAGAAATTTTTAAAGAGCATTTTTGAACGGGGATACAGCATCTTGGGTGTCAGTGGGCGTATCGATGCAACAGCGGAAAGATATGAAGAACAGCTGGATCTTATTATTACTCTTGCAGAGACTGAAACGTCATTGAAACGCCTTGGGGGGGAGATTCAGATGACCAGAAGGCGTGTGAATGCTCTTGAACAGAT
>JAJRCP010000088.1 GCA_028678885.1 Methanomicrobiales archaeon | reverse complement strand
GGCACAGTATACCGAAAAGGGATCGATATCCAGATCCAGATCGATACGCCGGGAAACTACTGCCTGAAAGATATCCCCCGCCCGGATATACTCTTTCACCTGTTCTACAGTGTGACAGAATTTTTCTTTCGACATGTTCTCAGTATGCTTATGAGGGAACCGGGAGACAGAAGGAGTTCGAATGTCAGATTCCCCGTTCTTGGTGATGGTATCAGCCATTTGATGGATTCTTTCTCTGCTCTGCTCGTATTCTTCTCGAATATCAGACTCGTACTGCAGAAGAGGGCTGCTGAAAATGAACAGCTTTTGTGCGACCTGATCGAGAACAATACAATCCTTCACCAGCATAAACTGGGCAACAGGAAAGTCTGCCGGAGATTTTCGGGTTTTCAGCACCGGATCATATAGCGAATATGCTAAATCATACGAGAAATAGCCAACGAGACCTCCAAAAAAGCGTGGTGCCCGAATATTGATGAATGTAAAACGTTGCAGAAGGGATTTGACCATCTCGATTGCATTCGCTCCGTCGAGCGACTGTGAAATGGAGAGACATGGTTCTTTTCCTTCGCGGTGGATCGAGGATCCAAACGAGATAAGGAGTTCCGGGTCGAATCCAATATAGGAGTAGCGTGCGATCTTCTCACTCCCTTCCATTGATTCTAGGAGAAATCCGGTTGCATGGTGCAACCGGGAAAAGAGAGCAGGGGGTGAAAGTGCAGGTACAGGTAGTTCTGCGCAGAGAGGTATGACAAGAGGCTTTGCTTGGTGTTCTACTGCATCAGAATAGTCCCGGAAACACAGGTTGAGGTTAATCTCCCCATCTTCCGGGTTTCTCACCAGTCCAGCGGCATCCGCTCCTTGGTGATAGCAGGTTTTGTATGCATGGATATACTCTTATTTTGTATATATATATACATTATTGTATCAAATAGATATTTGATGTATCTATCTATGCTCAGATCAGATAGAAAAGTACGCGTTGTTGGGGAGCAATCGTTTATCTAAGTACAAATTGAGCCTAAGGTTGTATCGTGCCATAATTCAGGTCCATCAAGCGAGGAACAACTGGAAATTTTAAGATTCTTGATTGGCAAGAACGAGGAGAGACCGATTCTGCAGATGGAAATTCTAGTCTATAAAATCCCTGAAAGATGCTGCGGGCGGGTTACGATCCCGCGATCTCCAGATATCCCAGATGATGGCGCTTTCCGTGTGCTCAAAAATCCTATGAGTCTGGCGCCCTAACCAGCTAGGCCACCGCAGCCCGAATTTGCATAATTAAAACGCAGCGGGCAAACATAAAGGTTCTTATTGAAATTCGTCGGAGAAAATCGAAAATAGGTTACCGTTTATCCTGCTGTTTGAGATACAGATTTACTGCTGCGCTCACTGCCGCTATCTCCTTCCCCTGGCGGAGGGAGGCAGCAAGGGTCTGCATCCTCGCCTCCTCCTCCATCACGTATCGGGTGAGTGATTTCATGATGTGCTCCTCTTTGAGGAAATGCGTGTGGGTCTCACCCTTGAGAAACAGCTCATTATTCATGATTGCATGGTGGAGGGGGAGTGTTGTTTTCACTCCGAGAATCACATACTCATATATTGCCCGGCGCATTCGCTGAATCGCTTCTATGCGGTCCATCCCCCAGGCAGAGAGTTTTGCGATTAGGGAATCATAATGAGGCGAAATTGCATATCCCACATGAATCCCACTGTCGATGCGTATCCCGGGCCCTCCGGGTGAGCGGTAGCGGACGATCTTCCCCGGATCTGCCTTGAAGTCATGCAACGGGTCCTCAGCATTGATCCGACACTCTATCGCATGCCCTCGGATGCTGATATCTTCCTGATCTAGAGGGAGATGCTCACCGGAGGCGATCGCGATCTGCTGTTTCACGATGTCGATTCCTGTGATGAATTCGGTTATGGTGTGTTCCACCTGCAGCCGGGCATTCACTTCCATAAAGAAGTATTTCCCATTCGTGAAGAGGAATTCCACTGTCCCAGCGTTGGAATATTTTGCAGTCCGTGCAACAGTGACTGCGGAGGCGGCCATCCTTTCCCGCAATTCTGGAGTCATAATGGGACAGGGCGCTTCTTCTAGGAGTTTCTGATGCCTTCGCTGGATGGAGCACTCCCGATCATAGAGATGCACGGTATGCCCATAGGTATCGGCAAGTATCTGGAATTCGATATGCCGGGGTTTCACCAGATATTTTTCCAGAAAAACAGTAGAGTCTCCGAAGGAGGACTGTGCCATACGCATGCTGGGAAGGAGCGCTCTCTCTACTTCTTCCGGATTGTTGGCAATCTGCATTCCGATCCCCCCGCCTCCGGCGCTTGCCTTCAATATCACGGGATATCCGATCTGTTCTGCAAACCGTTGGCCTTCCTCCACTGTTTTGATTCCATTCTCCGAATAGGGCAGGGTCGGGACCCCTGCTTCCTTCATCATCCTCTTGCTCTCAATTTTCGAGCCTAGAGCATGCATGGACTCCCAGGAGGGACCGATAAAGACGAGTCCCTCGTCCGTTACCTTCTTAGCGAAGATATGGTTCTCTGCAAGGAATCCATACCCGGGATGAATCGCCTCCGCTCCCGACTTCTGTGCAATATCCAGAATCCGGTCCATATTGAGATAACTCTTGGAAGGTGGTGCTTCGCCAACGCAGAAGGCTTCATCCGCATATTTCATATGCAAGGCATTTTTGTCGGGCACCGAATAGATGGCTACCGTTTCGATCCCTAGCTCTCGGCATGCCCGCATCACTCGGATCGCAATCTCTCCCCGGTTTGCAATCAGGATCTTGTCAAAGTATTTCATTGGATTACCAGAAGCAGATCGCCGGCTTGCACGAGGTCTCCCTGTTCCACAAAGATATCTGTCACTTTTCCATCTTTCGGGCTGTGGATCGGGTTTTCCATCTTCATCGCTTCAATCACGAGAAGAATGTCCCCTTTCTTTACCATGGTGCCACGAGTTATTTTCACTTCGAGGACCATTCCCTGCATATTAGCCTTGATCCCGCCTTCAATATCCTCCCTTGGTAGCTTTTCAACTTTAGACGGAATCATGCTGACCGCACTGCCTTCGACAGAGATAATTCGTACGCTGAACCTTTCCCCGTCGACTTCCACCTCCATGGAACTTGGAACCGTGGCAGAACCCCTCCTCTCTGCTCCTCGGACCGGAATCTCCTCGGCTTTGCGTTCCTTCCGTAAAAACGAGGGAGCGATTGCCGGATACAGGATATAGGTAAGGATATCCTCCTCCTTCTTCACCAGATCTGCTTTCTCCGCCGCTTCCTTCATTTTCTCATAAATAGGTTCGAGGAGATCGGCAGGGCGAACCGTGATCACCGGTTCATCTCCAATGATCTTCTGCCGGATTGTCTCGTTAACCGGGCCGGGTGGTCTTCCATAGAATCCACGGACATAATCCCGCACTTCATTGGTGACATGGCTGTACCTTTCCCCATTGGAGAGCACGTTAAAGACTGCTTGTGTTCCTACGATCTGACTTGTGGGGGTCACCAGTGGAGGATATCCAAGGTCTGCTCGAACCCGCGGAATCTCTGCAAATACGTCGTCTAGACGGTTCAGGGCATCCTGCTCTTTCAGTTGCGAAACAAGATTGGAGATCATGCCTCCGGGCAGCTGATAGAGAAGAACATCACTATCCACTCGTTCGGAGATGGGGTCCACGATACCTTCATACCGGGTCCGGATGCGCATCGTCTGGTTCCGGACTTTCCTCAATAGCACCAGATCGATCCCGGTATCCCGCATAGTACCTTTCAGGGAAGCGACGATGCTCTCGGTTGGGGGTTGAGAAGTGCCTAGGGCGAAGGGTGACATAGCAGTATCGAGAATATCCACCCCTGCCTCAATCGCAGCCTGGTAGCTCATCGGCGCGACTCCACTTGTGCAGTGGCTGTGCAGATTCACCAGGATATTCATCTCCTGTTTGATGGAGAGGATGAGATCCCTTGTAGCTTCTGGCATGATCAGCCCGGCCATATCTTTGATGCAGATGGAATCGCATTCCAGGGCGTAGAGGTCTCGTGCCATTTCCAGGAACGTCTGATTGGAATGCACAGGGGAAAGGGTATAACAGATTGCCCCCTGGAGATGTGCTCCACATTTTTTTACTTCCAGCATCGCCTTTTTCATGTTCCTTATATCGTTCAAGGCATCGAAGACCCGGAAGATATCCACCCCATTCTTGAACGCGGCATGGACAAACCTTTCCACGACATCATCGGGATAATGCCGATACCCCACTAGATTCTGCCCCCGAAGAAGCATCTGAATGGGGGTATGTTGAAGTTCGGCTTTGATGGTATTCAGCCTCTCCCAGGGATCATCATTCAGGAAACGGATAGCGCTGTCAAAGGTCGCTCCTCCCCAAGCTTCTGCCGAGAAAAATCCGACTGGATCGATCACCTGGCAGAGGGCGATCATATCTTCCGTCCTCATCCGGGTGGCAATAAGGGACTGGTGTGCATCTCGGAGAGTGGTATCCGTAATGCGCACTCGCGAAGCCGGAGCATCGCTCACCGGGACACCTCGTTGTAGGGTGGGATCACGCCGTAAAACCCAGTAAATTTTCGTGTAGAAGTATAAAAAACAAGCGCGTATTTTTGGGTAAAACAAGAGAATCACTGGAATTTTCAATTACCCTTACCATTATCTTTATACCAGCAGGGTCAGGAAAAGGGCGAGGAAAAAAATCGCCAGAGCCGCACTTCCAGAGAGAAGCTCGCGGGATTGCCGGGAAAATTCCGGGCAGAGTTCTCCACCCTTCTGATATCCGCGGAGAGCGAGAAGAGAGGCCTGTGCGTCAGCGCGACGGAGTGTCACCATGAGGAGAAGGGAAAGTGTGGTGGGAAGAGTACGCACCCATCCCCTCCTTCCCTTGAGGATCAAGGCCATACGGATCCGCTCGATATCTTCTTCCAATACTCGCAGACCCTGTATACTCATCTCTGCCACCAGTCCCAGTTCAAAACCCACCTTTTTCCCAAATATCCATACGGCGACTTCGAGGAACTCCCCGCTTCGGAACTCCCGATAGGTCCAAGCGGCGAGTAGGGCAATGGCTCCGAGCCGGAGGATATAGGATAGTCCCCCGCCACTCTCAACTTGGATCACCAGACCGAAAAAGCCGATAATGCCGAGATATATCCAGAAAGGAATCGACCGGAAGATAACTCTTTTCTGTTTTTCATGAATAAACCACCATCCAACGGTGAGCATCGCAGCAACAACACTCATGAAAGAGGCAATCGAGAGGGCTACTACCGAGAGAAACCGCAGACGTGCATCCTTCATTATCCTTCCTCTCCGTCGTTATACGAGAAGTGAACAGAAAGGCTTTCTTGACCGATGCTCCGGAGGTACGGTGGTGGACAGGACCAGTGGGAAATTGCTTCTGGCATGCCTCCCCTGTAAAGGAGCATTCCCTGCTGTATCTCCCATAGGTAATCAATCCGCGGCATGATGCTGTGATCATGGGAGAAAAGGATAGTGATAGCAGAAGAGCGTTCGGTAAGTTTCTGAATGAGTCTCCGTCTCTCCCTACAGTCGAGACCTCCGAATGGTTCGTCAAGGAGAAGGAGGTCGGGGTTATTCATGAGGAGCGTGATGAGGAGGAGGCGCTTCAACTCACCCCGGCTCAACCGAAGAGGATCTTCTTCCTCTCTCCCAATAAGATCAGAATCCTTGAGCACCCGGGCGGGATCCGCTCCCCAGCTCTCCACCTCTTCTCCGATGGTGCGTGAGGTGATCTGGTATTCCGGGAACTGCGTTAGAAACCCTATCTTGCTGATCCCCTCCTTTCGAAGCTTTCCCTTTCCGGGTACAAGAAGCCCGGCAAGGAGTAGGGCAAGTGTGGTCTTGCCGCACCCGACCGGACCCCATATCAGGTGCACTCCCTCAAACACATTGCCTGAACCACGGAGGGAAAAGCTACCCCGGATAACCTCGATTTCCTCAAGGAGTATTTTCATCTGTTGTTCTCCAGGAAAGAGGGTAGAAGCAGGATTCCTTCAGATGTTTGAACACCTCCCGTGGTGTGCCGGTATAAATCGGGTGCCCTTCTTCCAGATAGACCACTTGGTCGGCCTCTGCAGCGGTCTCCATCTGCTGGGTGGAGAGAAGAAGGTACTGGGGGGTAGATTCCCTCACTTTCTCCTTCACCAGTGTTTCAGTGGCTGGATCGAGATGAGAATCGCACTCGTCCAGGATTAAGGCTTCTGGCCTGCCGATCATTGCTGCTCCCAGAGCGACGAGCACTTTCTCTCCAGCAGAGAGTTCATGTGTTCTGCAAAATAGAAGATGGCGAATCCTTAGACGTTCTGCATCCGCAGTGACCCTCGTCCGAACCTCTGGACAGGGAACATGCTGGAATCGGAGAGATGACGCCAGTTCATCATAAACGATCTCGAAAAGAAGGGTTCGTTCCGGATTCTCATCCACCCACCCAATCTTTACCCTTCGCGGAGATATTCCATCGATACGCACAGACCCCCTCTCTGGCTCTTCAACACCTGCACATAGTTGGAGAAGCGTGCTCTTTCCTGCTCCATTAGGACCTATCAGTGCAGTTGTTCCTTTCCGAAGAATAAGTGAGGGGATATCCAGGGTGCGATGGCGGACTCCGACTATCTCAATCATCGGACCCTCTGTGCAGTCAGATACACACATGCCCCCTTTAGGATATCCCCAGGAAGGAAGATAGCGATTCCAAACAGGAGAGCAGAAGGCAGGGAAATGCTGGTGGAGTACAGGAGCCAGACGGCGCCTAATACAAGGATGAGAAGGGTTGCCACCACGATACTGATGATACGGATGGCAGAGGAACGATACTCATAGGCAATCCCCACCAACAGCGCTGCCGGAACAAATCCCAGGATATATCCCCCGGTGGGCCCCAGCAGAACGCCAATGCCAGAAAAACCGTTATGAAAAACCGGGATATTGAAGATCCCAAGGAGAATATAGAAGAGAACAGGAATCACTGCTCTCCTCTGCATGATCGCTCCAGCCAGGAGGACAAACATTGTCTGGAGAGTGAACGGGATCGGGAGGAAGGGAATGGAGATCCAGCTGCCCAGCGTGATAAGTGCAACAAAAGCGGATGTGCGGGCAAGGAGCTGAGTCCTCGTGGAATCTCCGTACATCCTCTCCCGTACCTTTCAGGAATTGAGGGATATGTCCCTAGATATGCTCACAATCACCCGCGATGACTCGCTCGACGGTACCTGAATCCTTCCTGACGATCAGGGCTCCGTAATCATCGATATCAATGGCGTCTCCTTCAAATACTCGCGTACCAAGGTGTATTCGTACCCGGTGCTCCAGCGTCCAGGAATGACTTTTCCACTCCCGCACGATAGTATCGTACTCACCGCTTTCCACCTGATTGTACCGGAGTTCGAACTCTCGCAGGAAGGTGGCAAGGAGAATTACCCTGTCTACCTCATGGCCGAGCTCTGCGGAAAGCGAGGTAGCACTCTCCCGGAGACCGGGGGGCAGATTTCGCAGGGTCACGTTGACATCCACACCGATCCCCACAAGGACATAGTGCACGATGGGGCCTTCTGCTGAGAGCTCGGTGATCACTCCACCTACTTTTTTATCACCGATATAGATATCATTGGGCCATTTGATCAGCGCCCCGATATCCACGACCTTTTTGATTGCACGGACCACGGCAAGAGACCCTACCATGGTGAGCATGAAGAGCCGGTCAATGGGGATGCGGGGTTTGAGTATGATAGTTGTCCAGATCCCTCCCCCGGGTGAGACCCATGCCCTTCCCAGTCTGCCTGTTCCGCCGGTCTGTTCCTCAGCCACGATAACGGCACCATGAAGGGATGATGGATCTTGCTGTACGGTTAGATCCTTTGCCACAGCGCTGGTGGATGAGATTTTCTCATAGTACCGCATCTCGTGCCCGATGAAGGCGGTGCGGAGTATCCGCTGGACTTCATAGGGAATCAGTTTTGATGTGGGAGCATTCAGGCGATACACCCCCCTTTTCGGAGCCATAATCTGATACCCCATAGTACGCAAGGACCGAATCGCTGAAGCGACCTGTGCGGGAGTCAGTCCTGTACGCTCTGCCAGGTGCCGGGTGGAGAGTGATTCCCGAGCCTCCCGGAGTTGTTCAAGAATGGCGAACTTCTCATCCATAGGTCTACCTTTTCCCGCTAATGAGCTCCTGAGGCAACGGGCAGGGATCTTTTCCACAGACCTGCTTCAGGATAAGTGACTGGTGTTCCATGAGTGTGGCGAGATCAAAGATCCCTGTGATGTCCACTACTCCGATGACGCCGAATGCCTCCCCGGTATCGTCTTTTACTGGAACTACAATGACCGGTACTCCTTTGTAGGGACCGGTGTGTGGCGTAACTCTCATCGCTGTCTGTGAGCGAAGTACTTCCTCGAGAATCGGCCCCGTATATTCCCGGTCTATGATCCGCCCTTCTTCGATTCGTATTCCCGGTTTATTGCGAGAGCGAGCTGTGGTAGGCAGACGGTTCAAGAGTTCATGGAGGCACATGGCGACAGGAAGCAGATCATCAGCGGTAGAATCCTCCGAGAGCGTATACGTATGCATGATCTTCCTATAACTCCGTCTTTTTCATGTGTTATTAAACTGTTGTCCGCGTATTTTTCACGATTTGGAAGCATTTACGAAGCGATCTAACCTTATTAAACGTTATTTATTGAAAATCCTCCAAAGGAGAGGGCG
>JAJRCP010000087.1 GCA_028678885.1 Methanomicrobiales archaeon | reverse complement strand
ATATGATACACTGTTCTATCAGGGGGGTCCTGGACTCGAGGGTGGCATGAGGATCTTCTATAAAGCCGCCACTGCTGCAATATTGAATTCATGTGCGGACATAGACGCTTACAGCTATGATGACTATTTGGAGGTTGCTCAACCAGCGTTCGAGGAGAATACCAGGGGCGCATTCATCCATGCCGAAACAATATTGGATGCATGGAACAACCTTGGCTGCCCTCTAAATTAGACTTCTTTCTCACAATTTTTTCTATGTTAGATAATGATGAAAAAAACTCCTCATTCTGACCTTCTTCCGGATCTGCGAGTATTTTCCTACCATTCCTTTCGATAATCGCCAGAAAAGCCTGCGCACAGTACCTTTACTGTTCACAGAATCTTCGAAGAGATCTCTCCCGGATCGTAGGCAATTCACCTCTAAATAATTCAAATAGTTTCTGGTCGGTTACGTCGGATATAGTCTTGCAAACATATATATAGTACTTATAACTATTTTTACTATGCCCGCGTTTCCAGGAGATGATCGAGCATGGCGAGTCGAGGAATTCTCGTTTCACGACAGGTGTACTCAAAAAATTCACCGGTTCATTTACCCCCATCCACCGATTATTTCGAGGTGGTTAATAGATCTGAGGCCTTAAAAGAGATCGATGATAGGGTTACCAGAGCGATGCTCTGGTGGGATCCTTATAGTAACAACCATGAGATAGACCTGTTCGCGTAATTGAAAGGGCATGTCAACGATATAGACCCTGACTAACCGTGATTCAAGAAGGTCAATAGAGAACCCTTTTTTGATGATGGTGATCTTCAGGTTCGTAACTCATATTTGAAGTATCTTTTTTTATACCGCATTCTTATCAAGAAAAGAGTCGATAAATTCTAATGGTTCATCGGGGGTTTGCGATTCCGGTCTAATCCTGATTCTCCGTCGATGCATGGCAAATCCTTAAGAGAAGGAAAATGACATCGTATTAGTTGCCCAAGGGGATTGGGCAGGTTATCATCCATGCGGTCAGAATGGATTCATCCCGATAAAGTAAAATTCTATACGGGCGGTAAGAAAAAAAGCGTTCCCGAATCAGATTATTCTATCGAAGAGGCAGAATTTTCCCTCCGGGCGGGAAAACAGGTGAAGTGACCTCTCCAGTTGTATTTTTTTCACACCGAATACACGGATCTTCTTGTTTTATCTCGAACATTTTGTACTCGCGATTCTTTGTTCCTCTCCGAAACGGGGAGGAGGTACAGAACCATTCAGATAAATTCACAGGATCACAATAAAGAGATTTTCCAAAGGGAATAATAGAAAAAAAATTTTAAATTAATTTTTCGTCGTTTTCTATAGGGTTATATTTATAATCTAACATCCTTTTTGATAAAAAGATATAAATATTATGATATTATACTTCAAGTACGCATTAAGGGGTCCGGGGAACTACTGCACAAGGCGATAACACCTTTCCTCCCCCCGCCCCTTGGTGTGAATGCAGGACGGAGTATGGAAGAATGGTAAAATCTGAGTGGATTCATCCCGACAGATTGAGGTTTTATCAGAGAAGAGACAAGCCGTGCACCTCTCAGAAAGAAGCCGAAATACCCCCAACCAAAAAAATGCCAAAAGACGAATAGCCCTGGACTCTATTTTATCGTTCTCTGGCCGTAATGGGGTATCGATATGGCTAACAAAAGGTCAGGGCACTTCATTTCAGTAAACGTTAGTGATCTAGGTCATTCGATTAAGTCAGGAAAGCGATCGGCATCTGCACTCACACCATTACACCAGCATCATTTATCTATGTTCTATTGGTTTTTTCATCGCTCATATGTCCAACCTACACTGTTGAGCTGTATGGACATTGAACTCCTATCCATCGTTGCGTTGTATCCTCCCCTTCTGAGTTCATTCATCGAAAGCTCCAGCCAGTGGCCAAAGGAGCCGGAGACCCGGTAGTCGGGATCCAGGGAAGACACATCGCTATACCCCAATTTCTGTGCTTCTGGAATCAGGATGGAGCGTGCCGCCCATGCATCGAGTGCCACGGGGTCGGTGCTCGCTGCAATCGTATTCACCCGCGTCGCTTCCTCATACGGTGTCGACGGACCACCGTGGATATAGGCGTTCACCCAGATCGCATCCATGATCGTGATTACCGGGAAGCGGGTCTCTACCATCTCCGTTCCCATCCCACCCTCATCGACGGTGTTATGACTTGAATACCCGCGCCGGATCGTGAGTGCTTCGGACACGACACCCATGTAATGCTTTACCGCCCCGGAAACATCGTAATTGTGATGGCTCTTCAATACGGGAACGTTGATGATTTTGAGTCTGGTACTGTCATAGGTCCCCGTTGTCGAATCCCAGATCCCTTTTTTCAGGCTAATGGATGTACCATACCGGGAAGTAAACTTGGGATACGAGACCAGGAGGCCCGTCCTGGCATGATGACTGGTACCGACCACGTAGCCGTCTTTGGTATCCCCTGCATCGTACTCTTTTACCGTCTTTGTAGTGATCGTATCCCAGAGGTAGGTGGAGACGCGGTAACTGCCCGCAAACGAGTTCGCTACATCCTCAAACGACTGGGT
>JAJRCP010000002.1 GCA_028678885.1 Methanomicrobiales archaeon | reverse complement strand
GGTATCGACGATGAGACTGCAGTGGACGCATTACTCGCAGCAAAAGACGTACGCCCCGAGCGGTTCACCATTCTGGACATGGGCCTGACCCGTGATTCTGCGCGGGAACTCATACGAATGCTGTACCGGGATTGACCATGAGCAAGACCAAGATCACTCTGATCGGTGTTCGACTCGCTAAACCTGGGCTGGAATTTGTGTACGAAGGCCCTCTTCCCGAATGTGAGGTCTGCAAGGTCCGGAAAGCCTGCCATAATCTTCAGGCTGGAAAGCGCTATCGGATCACCGCCATACGCACGAACTCGAAACATGAGTGCCAGGTACACAGGGATGGCGCATGTGCAGTCGATGTAATCGAGTCTCCCCTTGTTGCTCTCGTGAATGCAGATATGGCCATCGTCAATTCCACCATCCACTATACGGTAGGGTGCACCAAGAAGGATTGCCGGAGCCACGAGTTTTGCAATCCTGATGGCATCATCGAAGGAGAGAAATACTTGGTCAGTGAGCTTCTGGGCAATGCTCCTGACACATGCGAGAAGGGGCGGAACCTGAAACTAGTTGAACTTCGCTCTGTATAACGGGTGCTACCCCTATTGATTCGAATATTAGATTTCCACGTTATCCTGTCCAAACGCTGGGTATGGTGGAAGGGTAGGGAATGCACCTGTCAGTGTATATTCTTACAATTATTCGGTATCTCCCGTTTACTTTTCGGCGGCTTGCCAGAGCTGGATAGCGACCGCATCGATCTCTTTAAGACATTCCAGGTCTGCAAGCCAGCGGCAGGGAATGGAGGGGTAGCCCCAGTATGCGCCCGAGAGCGATCCACAGACCGCTCCCACCGTATCTGCGTCCCCTCCCAGATTTATCGCTGACAGGACTGCATCCTCTAGGGAATCGGCCGCAAGGAACAGGGAGACAGCTGCATGGGTGGTAAGGAGGGCATCGAGCGATGGATCCGGGTCGGTCTGCCTGTACCGAGAGAGCATTCCCGCGACCTCCTTATCCTCACAAATCGCGAGCGCTTCTCGGAACGCGCTTTCCCGTGAAGCGCCTCTGGCAACCCGAGAGACTATCACATTTACTACTGCCGAACATTCCCCCGCAACCGGATCGAGATGCGTGAGCCGGGAGCAGGCGATGCTGAGGCTCCTTACAAGCATTATATCCCGGTACCACAGTCCCAGGGGGGGACCCCGCATTACGCTCCCATTCGTCCGGCTTCCCCTCTTCTCATGTACGAATAGTGCCGCTCGACTGAACGATACTCCTCGGAGTGCCAGTTCGAACACCTCCCTCGACGTCGGGCCATACAGGGAAGGGTCCTGCAGATATGATTCCAATAGTCGGGGGACGAGATCCGCAGTTTGAAAACCCTGGCAGACGATGAGTGAACGGGCGACGGCGAGTGCCTGAAGTGTGTCATCGGTAACGCTGCCCTTCTTCCTCCCATGGGGCCCACCCCCGGTCATATCGCGCACCAGTATCGCGGGCGGGGGAAGGCCTTCCAGAGGCGCACCCAACGCATCTCCAACGGCAAGCCCGATGAGCCCCCCACGGATTCGCGCTTCGGTCAATATAAAGATCACCAATAAAGTATATCTATCCTCGAAAAATAGTAGTGTGTAAGGAAAGGTGAGAGCGTGCAAAAGGAAGAGCTGCTACATTTACACATGCTTCTTGTACATATCAAGCGTTATTACGAGAACTCTACCGGTGAAGAAATTCCGGTTGAAAAATACTCTTCTCTGTATGTTTCCCCTGTTCATATCCATAAAAATAAAGTCCTACACAAGAAGGCTATTCTCACGCTCGGTGAAGAGATCGTGGAATATCTCCACCGGCAACAGAACACCGCCGTAGGATATCCTACTTCCGATGTGCGGACAGAGCAGGCGGCGGTCCACCACTGATACATGGATGAGAGCAGGGCATACCGGGAGATCATCTCCCGTATCTTTTCTCGTGAGAGTGTAATCGATCTTCAGCAGCTCAAGCTCGAGGTATGTCGGGAATATCAGATTGCCCGAATTCCCAAAAATTCCGAGATATTTGCCGCAGCAAAAAGCGAGGAGCGGGGGGCATTGCGGGAAATCCTCCGGCTCAAACCGACCCGCACCCTCTCCGGTGTCGCACCGGTTGCCGTGATGACCTCTCCGTTTCCCTGCCCTCACGGGAAATGCCTACCTTGCCCAGGAGGACCGGATCACCCCTTCCACTCCCCACAGAGTTATACCGGGGAAGAACCAGCCGCACTCCGTGCCCGTGAGCACGAATTTGATCCCTATGGGCAGGTAGAAGCACGTTTGACCCAGTACGAAGCCCTTGGTCATCTGGTAGGAAAGGTGGAGTTGATCGTGATGGGGGGGACGATGACCTCACGGCCTTTCGAATATCAGGAAGAGTTTGTTACCCGCTGCATCCAGGCCATGAATGAATTTGGGAAGGATAAGCAAGAGATCGTTCCTCCATTTGAAACCGTTGCAGAAATGAATGAAGCGGCGGCAGTCCGATGCGTTGGTATTACGTTTGAGACCCGTCCTGACTGGTGCCGAGAGACCCAGATCAACCGGATGCTCTCCCTAGGGGTGACGAAGGTGGAACTCGGGGTTCAGCACTTGGACAATGCGATCCTTTCCCTGAACCGCCGCGGGTGCACGGTGGAGGACACGATTGCCGCTAACACCCTCCTAAGGGAGTGTGGAATGAAAGTAGGATTCCATATTATGCCAAATCTCCCCGGGAGTACTGCCGATAAAGATAGGAGAGTGTTCCGGGAATTGTTCGACAACCCCTCTTTCCGCCCCGATTTTTTAAAGATCTATCCCACCCTAGTCACCCCCGGTTCGGAGATCGAGCACCTTTGGGAGGAGGGTAACTATCAGGTATACGGGGAAGAAACCCTCGTTGATCTCATCGCGGAGGTAAAATCCCATTTGCCCAGTTATGTACGCTTGCAGAGGATCCAGCGCGATATCCCCGCAAAACTGATCGTTGCCGGGTCACGACACAGTAACTTCCGGCAACTGGTAAGAGAACGACTCCGAAAAGAGGGGAAACAATGTCGTTGCATCCGTTGCCGGGAAGCAGGGCGATGCAATAGCAATGAAGGGCCCGGATTTCAAGAGGAACGATATACCTGTTGTGGAGGGGAAGAATACTTCCTCTCCGCCGTTTCGGGAGAAGCGCTCATCGGATTTGCACGGCTCCGCACCCCTGTACGTCCTTTCCGGAAGGAACTGGACAACGCAGCGCTCCTCCGCGAGCTCCATATCTACGGGGAGCTAGTTCCGGTCGGGAATCAACCTGGTAAAGCCACATGGCAGCATCGCCGGTTCGGGGAAGAGTTGCTGAAGATTGCTGAAGAGAAAGCGACTGTTTGTGGCTATTCTCGCATTGCAGTGATGAGCGGGGTGGGTGTGCGACCGTATTATCGTAAGTATGGTTATCTGAGAAAGGGACCATACATGGTGAAGCAGCTTCCATGAAACCTGCCACTCTTGAATTTCTCAGACAACGATTCTACGAGTATTATCAGAAGGGATACCTGATCCCTCCACCTTCTCTGGAGGAGAGAGAATGGGCTTTTATCTTCTTCGACCCTGCGTATCCGGAGATCCGCATGTGCCGGCACATCGCTTTCGGAGGGCAGAGAGAACTCTTGGACTACCTGAGGGGGGTGGTGCCGGCACATGTATTCCACTCCAGCGCGTATTACGCCCGACCGGGAGCTCCCACTATGGCAGAAAAGAGCTGGACAGGTGCCGATTTGATCTTCGATCTGGATGCGGATCATCTCATGCGTGGACCCTACCAGGTAATGCTCTGCCGGGTGAAGGATGAGACGACAAAGCTAATTGAAATTCTCACCAGCGAGCTAGGGTTTGAAATCCGGCAGATGCAGGTGGTCTTTTCAGGCGGCCGCGGATATCATATCCATATCCGGGATCCAGCGGTTCGCGAGTGGGGAAGCCAAGAGCGGCGAGAGATGATAGATTATGTCTGCGGCACCGGGATTGATGCACGAGCGATGCTTTCCAAAAGAACAGTATCACCATCGGGATGGCGTCTCCGGTATCAGCACGCACTCGTCTCGTATCTAGAATGGCTGAACACCGAGGAACCGGAAGTGGCACAGGAACACCTCACTTCACTCGGCATAGGAAAGAAAGCGGCAGAAAATTTTTTGGAGCGAAGTCGGGAACATCGGGAGAATCTTCAAAAGGGGCAAGGGGGAGTACTCCTACGGGACAGGACCCTGAAGCTGGTCCTTTCCGACGAGAACAAGGAGTTTCTGGGCCGGATCCGTGAACGTGGTGCTCTCGCAGACGAACCGGTCACCACCGACACCAAACGGCTGATTAGGATGCCGAGCTCTCTTCACGGAGGAAGCGGCCTCCGGGTCACTCCCCTTACTGTGAAGGAGCTCGATGCATTTGATCCTCTTATCGATGCGGTAGTGTTCGGAGAGAGAAAAGTGAGTATCGACCCTGGAACCGGTCTCTCTATGCCGATGCTCGGAAATAGCTATATCATCAAAAAAGGTAAGATCTCTTCCGTTCCAGAGGCACTTGCCATCTTTCTCTGCTGCCGGGGGATGGCTGAGATAGCCGGAGGTTCATGATGCAACCGGACAATCTGCGGAATATTATTCTAAATGAGCGTGAATCGGCACGATTGAGTGAGATCTCTGCAGATACGTATGATGATGCCCGAGCGTATCTTGCAGATCTCCTAGAAAGGGTATACGAAGCAGAGGATCCATTGAGCGACGACAGCAGGACGCTCATCGAAGAGATCCATTCCCTGAGGGAAACCATCCGCGAACTCTTCCAGATCCGCTGCCAAAAGATTCTCGGTCTCGCCGGAACCCGCTTGGAAGCTCCGACGGACAGGGAAGAGATAAAGAAGATGATCCCGGCTGAACGGGAGATGTACGAGGCAATTCTTTCAGCATTGGAGGCATGCAAGTACTCGCTCACCGAAGAAGGACAGCGATCGATTATTCCGGTGAAGATCTCTCAGGACGAAGAGGGCCCCGGTACCTTGTTTTCGGACGATTCGGATCGTATGATCGTGCGGATGCTTGCGGATATTGATTCCTTCCTTGGGGTGGACGGGCGGATTTATAATCTGAAAAAGGAAGATGTAGTGGCACTTCCCCGCAGGAATGCAGAGGTGCTTTGTGAGCACAACATAGCCTTAAATATAAAGCCCGGCTCATAATTATGGTATTCGTTTGATATTCCGAGGGAATTTATTTTATGAAAATGCCGGTGAAATTCAAGACATACTGCCCCTATTGCAGGAAACATGAGATCCACGAGGTCGAGAAGGTAAAGAAGGTGAAGACCCGAGGCCTAAATTGGATAGACCGCCAGAAAGCCCGCCGTGGATCGGTTGGAAATATGGGGAAATTCAGCAAGGTGCCTGGTGGGGATAAGCCCACGAAAAAGATCAATGTCCGTTATCGGTGCACCGCGTGCAAAAAGGCACACTTGCGGAAGGGGTTCCGGGCAGGGAAATTTGAACTTACGGAGTGAGAACGATGGTACGTCCAAAAAGAGAGAATCGCAGCAAGTTCTTCCGTGTGAAATGTCCGGACTGCGAGAATGAGCAGATTATTTTTGAAAAGGCAAGCACGATCGTTGATTGTGTGGTCTGTGGGCGGGTGCTTGCTGAGCCGTCCGGGGGAAAAATCACCCTGAAGGCAGAAAAACTAGCAGAGCTTTCCTGATATCGGAGCAAGGGATGAACGAGAGGGATTGGCCTTCGGAAGGAGAACTAGTCGTCTGCACTGTTGCTAACGTAAAGGATTTTGTCGCATTTGTCAAATTGGATGAATATGGCGGTCGTCAGGGCCTTATCCCCATCTCCGAAGTTGCAACCGGTTGGGTAAAGTATATTCGGGATTTCATCCGGGAAGGCCAGAAAGTGGTCTGCAAAGTCCTGAATGTCGATCCCTCACGGGGGCACATTGATCTTTCATTAAAGGATGTCAACGATCACCAGCGGCGGGAGAAAATCCGGGAATGGAAAAACGAGCAAAAGGCGAAAAAGTGGATCGGGTTTGTAAGCCAGTCCACCGGGGCACCGCCGGAGCAGCTCCAGACTGCCATCTATCAGAAATACGGTTTCCTCTACTCCTTTTTTGAAGATGCCGCGATACACGGTGAGGATGCCTTGAAAGGTCTGACTTTTGAGAGAAAAGTGGCGGATGCACTCCTGGAGAATGCCCGCACTAATGTGAGGATTCCCCGGGTGACTATTAGCGGGTATCTGGACCTCACCTCCACAAAATCTGATGGGGTGAATATTATCCGCCGGGCATTACGGAGTGCCCAGCCACGGATAGCAGACGTGGATATCGATCTTATCTATGTGGGATCCCCAACCTACCGGATCAAGGTCACTGCACCGGATTATAAACAGGCAGAGAAGGCGATCGAAAAAGCCGCAACTGCCGCAATTCGGGTTATGGAGAAGGCTGGCGGAACAGGTAAATTCAACCGAAAACCGAAGACAAAAGCAGCATGAAAAGTCATATTCGGCGCTGTCCTGAGGATGACACCTACACCATGCAGGAGACCTGTCCAGTGTGCGGGTCTGCGACCCGATCTGTGCATCCCCCCCGTTTTTCCACGGTGGATCGTTTTGAGAAGTACCGAAAACAGGTGAGACAATCAAGGAAATAACGGTCACTTATCTTCAAGCTGAAAAACCACAGGCACCGATCCTCATCGAAGGGCTGCCAGGAATTGGTCAAGTAGGAAAACTCGTAGCCCAATACCTGATCGAGGAGATCAAAGCGGAGCGGGTAGCAGAGGTTCATTCCCTCTATTTTCCTCCCCATGTTCTGGTCGACGAACAAGGTATCGCCAGACTCCTGAATAATGAAATATATCTCTATCGGGGAGAGAGGAATCTCCTCTTTCTAGTGGGAGACTATCAGAGTGCAACAAACGAAGGTCATTATCATCTGGCGGATACGTATCTGCGGATCGCAGAAGACTCCGGGGTCCGGCGGGTGTATACATTGGGCGGGTACGGGGTGGGCAACTTTGTGGGCGAACCCCGGATATTCGCGGCGGTCAATCGGGAAGAACTGAAAAAAGAGGTACTAGAGGCAGGGGGCGTTTTTCCACCGGGAGAGGCAGGAACTGGCATCGTTGGGGCTTCCGGCCTTCTTATCGGGATGGGAGAGAAGAGGGGGATCGAGGGGATTTGCCTGATGGGAGAGACGAGCGGCTACCTGGTGGATCCACTCAGTGCAAAAAAACTCCTCTCCGTCCTCTGTCGTCTCTTGAAGATTGAGGTTGATCCCACCCGGCTCTCCGATCGAGCACTGGAGATGGAACAGTTTATCCAGGGGCTTAGGGAAGAGAGCGAAAGGGAGAACGAACGCAGGAGAGGTGGAGAAGACCTCGTATACATCGGATGACATGCTCGTTAATG
Organism: Methanomicrobiales archaeon; assembly: GCA_028678885.1. Lineage (GTDB taxonomy): Archaea > Halobacteriota > Methanomicrobia > Methanomicrobiales > JACTUA01 > JAJRCM01. The sequence continues at coordinate 1,131 of JAJRCP010000002.1, read as the reverse complement.
CGGACCTGCATATCCATTCCCCGTTTTCAATAGGAACCTCACGATCAATGGATCTCCCGCGCATCCGCAAGACCTGTGCCCGAAAGGGGATCCAAGTGCTGGGGAGCGGGGACGGTTTCCACCCTATCTGGAGAAAGCACTGCAGGTCCTTTGAAGAAATCCCAAACTTCCTCCTCATCCCCTCGGTAGAAGTGGAAGATCTCAACCGAATCCATCACCTAATCCTACTTGAGGAGTTTACAACCTGTGCGGACCTTGTAGAGATTTTCAGGTTGAAGTGTGCACATATCACCACTTCGGGTCGGCCCCACATAATCGCAACTGGGGAAGAGATCGCCCGCGAGGTCCATGCTCGGGATGGGTTGATCGGCCCTGCACACGCATTCACTCCCTGGACCTCTCTTTTCGCCCGGTTCAGTCATGTGAAAGAATGTTACGGTGACGAACCCATCGATTTTCTGGAGCTCGGTTTGAGTGCGGACAGCTCATACGCCGAGAGGATTCCGGATCTTGGCCAGACTCCTTTTCTCTCAAACTCCGACGCTCATGGCCCAGGAACCGACAAGATTGGGAGGGAGTGGAACCAGCTCGAAGTGTCAGATATGACGGTCCAGGCTGTGCTTGAGAGTATCTCCCGCGGACGGATACTGTACAATGCAGGATTCTTTCCCGAAGTGGGGAAGTACAACCGGACCGCTTGCAGCAGGTGCTATCGGCAGTTTTCTTTTGAGGATGCGGTATCGTATTCTTGGCGTTGCCCTGATGATAGGGGTTTTCTGAAAAAAGGGGTCTCTGACCGGGTAAAGGAACTTTCGGGAAACAATAGCAGTCTCTTCACCCGACCCCCCTACCACCATATAGTACCCTTGGAAGCGATCATTCAGGCAGTACTCGGAATGTCCTCTCCCTCAACGAAACGGTGCCAGCAACTCTATGAGCTGCTGCTCTCCCATCTGGGCACCGAGATCGAGATACTGACGAAGACTCCTCAATCAGAGATTTGTACCATCCATCATGCGGTGGGACGGGCCATCCAATCCCTTTGTGCTGGGGAAGTGAAAATCCAACCCGGCGGAGGAGGCCGGTACGGCAGTGTCTTTTTCGATAAGGAAGGATTATGGGATTTACCTC
>JAJRCP010000086.1 GCA_028678885.1 Methanomicrobiales archaeon | reverse complement strand
CAAAACGTATCTATGCAATGGGTGCAGGGAGATCCGGCCTTGTGGCTAAGGGATTCGCCATGCGGCTCATGCACTTGGGATTTACCTCTTTTGTGGTGGGGGAGACCATCACTCCCGCATTGAATCTCGGTGATCTAGTGGTCATCTTTTCCGGATCAGGAGAGACGAAAACGGTTGCCGATCTTGCGGAGACTGCAAAGGCTATCGGGGGAAGGGTCTGCCTAATTACCTACAGTCCGAACTCGCGAATTGGCAGGATTGCCGATTGTGTGGTGAACATCCCTAGCCAGAGGGAGGGAACCGGAGACCTGTCTGCAGAATTCGAGATCCGTCAGATGATGGGTGAACACAAGTCTTTCGCACCCTTGGGCACACTCTTTGAGACTGCTGCCATGGTGTTTGCGGATGCAGTGATTTCCCGGTTGATGGAGATTCGTGAATGTAGGATAGAGGACCTGAAGGGAAGACATGCCAATATCGAGTAGAGGTATGAAAGATGTACGCTCGTCGTGTACAATCCATTGAAGTCTCGGGGATACGGAAGCTCTTCGAGGCTGCGGGAAAGGATTCCATCAATCTTGGGCTGGGTCAGCCCGATTTTGATACTCCGCATCATATCAAGGAAGCTGCGATCACGGCGATTCGGGAAGGAAAGACAGGGTACACGAGTAACGCAGGTATCGAAGAACTACGGGATGCGATCTCCCAGAAACTGAAACGAGAGAATCGTCTCACCTATACTCGGGAGGAGATCCTCGTAACAGCCGGAGCAAGTGAGGCATTGCACGTTGTGCTTCAAGCTCTTGTTGAAGAGGGTGATCGGGTCCTCCTCGCCGATCCAGGTTTCGTTTCCTATGCAGCGCTTGCTACCATTGCTGGTGGCAGGCCTGAAGGAATACCGCTAGACGATCAGTTCCATTTGGATCTGGAGAAAGCAAAAGAAGCGATGGATGGGACCCGGATTTTTGTCCTTAATTCTCCTTCTAACCCCACCGGTGCGGTAGAAGATGAGAAAAATATCCGGGCATTGGTTGAATATGCATCTGATGCAGGAGTAACGGTGGTGAGCGATGAGGTATATGAACACTTCATCTATGAAAAGAGGCATGTCAGTCCCGCACGCTTCGGGGAGAACGTAATTACCATCAATGCGGCAAGTAAAACATATGCGATGACAGGCTGGAGATTGGGATTCGTGGCGGCAGGAAAAGGGATTATCGATCAGTGCGTGAAGGTTCACCAGTATTGCCAGGCATGTGCCACCTCCATCTCCCAGTATGCTGCACTCGCTGCCTATACAGGTACTCAGGAGCCAGTTAAAGAGATGTGTAAGGAGTACAAGGCCCGACGGGATCTTATCTACACAGGACTTCAGGAGCTCGGTTTCTCCTTTCCACGGCCTGAAGGAGCATTTTATGCGTTTGTTCCAATGAATCAGACGCTGCTGAACCACATCCTTGCAAAAGGGGTAGTCATCGTTCCAGGGGAAGCATTTGGGAAGAATGCACCGGGTTATGCACGCATGAGCTATGCAGCATCACGGGATACTCTGAAACGTGCTCTAGAAAGGATTGCTCAGGCACGGGGTGAAGTGCATGGTTAAGAAATTATTGCAGAATCTGTCCAATGCTCATGGAGTGTCTGGAAGCGAAGGAAGCGTCTCTGACATTGCAAAAAAGGAACTCGAACCCTATGTCGATGAACTCTTGAGCGACACGCTCGGTAACCTGATTGCAATAAAAAAAGGTGATAGTTTCAGTGTGATGCTAGCCGCACATATGGATGAAATCGGCTTAATGGTCAAATATATCGATGAAAAGGGTTTCATCCGGTTTGTCGCTCTCGGTGGATGGTATGCCCCTACCTTGTACAACCAGCGAGTGGTGCTTTATGGTGAAAAGGGGCTGATCTATGGAGTGGTCGGAGGAAAACCTCCCCACGTGATGGATGAGGAGGAACGGAAAAAACCCCTAAAGACTGAGGAGATGTTTATAGATATAGGGGTGAATAGCCCGGAAGAGGCAAAGAAACTGGGTATCGAGGTGGGAATTCCGATCGCCATAGATCGTGAACTCACTTCACTTGCCGGATCCCGAGTGACGGGCAAGGCGTTTGATAACCGGGTGGGGGTAACCCAGCTCATCAGCACGATGCAACATCTGGATACAAAGCATACGGTGTATGCAGTCTGCACTGTACAGGAAGAAGTGGGTCTCAAAGGGGCCCGGACCAGTGCGTTCACGCTCGACCCGGACTGTGCCATTGCATTAGACGTGACAATTCCTGGTGATCACCCAGGGATTGAGAAGAAGCAGTCCTCTATCGAAATGGGAAAGGGAGCTGCTATCACTATTGTCGACAGTTCCGGCCGTGGATTGATCGCTAGCAGGGCAATGATTGAATGGCTCAAAAAGACGGCCGAGAAGAAGAAGATCCCATACCAAATGGAGGTCGGCGCCGGTGGTACAACCGATGCGACTGCAATTCATCTGACCAAAGGTGGAATTCCGAGTACGACGCTGAGTGTACCAACCCGATACATCCATTCTCCTGTCGAGGTAGTAGATCTTGCGGATATCGAATCCTCGGTAACCCTCCTGACGGAAACTCTCAAAGGAAAACCGAAACTATAAACAAATTTTTTCCCTCCTCATTGTTGAAATGATTCCATTTCATTTTAAACTCTGATACAAATAAGGGGAAAAAGCGAATAGATGCATCCGTGGAGAATGAAAAACCCGTATTACCTCTATCGAAGAATGGGCTAGATGCTTCTCACAATTATGTTGTAGCTATCGGAGCCGACATTTTATTTGTGCCACATGGCACATTTCTTATAAATAATACCAAGACAGTCATAAGGGAAAGATATGGCTTTATACCGATGCAATGTATGAAAGGTCTTTGAATATTATATCGTTCTTGTCAGTTCTCTGACCGGAATCAAACCCGTTACTTTGCTGAAAGAATTTCCGGAAAGCTGGCGTTGTCCACGATGCAAAGCTGATAAGACTCATCTCGAGCTCCTTGATTATGGAAAGGACTCCGCTATCACTATCTACTCTGAAGAAGAATCCTTGCCATTCTCACGGGAGCGGCATGAGTTCCGTCACGGAACTGAACCAGAGGAATACGTCAGCGATATCCATACCATGGCATCCACCGGTAGATCTCTCATTGAGCCCATGCGGACGAAAAAATCTGTTGTATCATGGGATGATATCCTCATTATGGGTGCACAAATCGCGAAAATCCCCCTGAATGAGGATATTCTGGTCAACACAACAACGGTGATCGGACCGAACGCAAAACGACCACTTGTCATTGAAACCCCACTCTTTGTCACCCATATGTCCTTTGGTGCTCTTTCGCGAGAAACAAAAATCGCTCTTGCAATGGGTACTGCAGCAGTGAAGACCGCCATCGGTTCCGGGGAAGGCGGAATTCTCGATGAAGAACGGAAATATGCGTATCGTTATATATTTGAATATGTTCCGAACCGGTATAGTGTGACTGATGAAAACCTTGCGATGGTCGATGCAATCGAGATCAAACTCGGTCAGTCTGCAGAACCCGGTCTGGGGGCCCGTCTCCCAAAGGAGAAGGTCACCCCGGAAATCGCACGAGTACGGGGCTATCCAGAGGGAAAGGACATCATCAGCCCTGCCTCCTATCCAGACATTCAGAATCAGAACGACCTAAAAAGAAAAATCGAGTGGTTGCAGTCACAATCGGGGGGGAGACCCGTGGGAGTTAAGATCGCAGCAGGAAATGTCGAAAAAGACTTGGTCGCTCTCCTCCACGCACGGCCTGATTTCATCACCATTGACGGTCGGCCTGGCGCAACAGGGGCAGCTCCCAAATATATCAAGGCTGCAACATCAGTTCCGACT
>JAJRCP010000085.1 GCA_028678885.1 Methanomicrobiales archaeon | reverse complement strand
ATACAACCGATATTCCCGGAACTCTACTGGTTCTTCCTGATAGCATGCCCATACCGCTTGCCGTATGATCCCTTCTTCCTGAAACTGGCAATCCACCAGAGTAATCTGTTTCCGGAGACGGTCGATGAATTCTTGCGGGATGTTATAGAGAGACGGGTGCGGTGCATCTGTCCCAACGATCCTCTTTTTCTCATTCACTCCATGGGCAAACAGCGCTTTCATCGCCTCTCCGGTCAGGTGACCCTCTGACTCAGGCCCACCTAGAACAAGATAGCGGATATTGGGATTTGCCACCAGATTACAGATGATCTTCTCAAACCCGATATTTTCCGTCTGCACTGTTCCGGAGAGAGCGGAGCCGCTCCCAATTCCAGCCCGGACTAGCTGTTCGATGACGGGAGGGATCCGTTCGGCTTCGGTGTTGAGAACGATGGCGACCGCCACAGGAGAATAGTCATTCCCCCGGAGGTAGCGTCCTTCTTCGGGAGGATAGTCCGGATGTGGAGGTACTTTGAGCATGGTCATGGGCTAGTGCACCTCAGTTTTAAAAAAATTCCGGGTTTGCAGACAGATCTTTACAAGCATCAACATCGTGGGCACTTCTATCAGCACCCCTACCACTGTCGCAAGGGCCGCCCCTGAGGAAAGCCCGAACAGGATTGTTGCGGTCGCAATCGCCACCTCAAAGTGATTGGATGCACCAATCATTGCAGAGGGTGCCGCATCTTCATATGTGAGATGAATTCCCTTCGAAAGGACGTATCCGATGATGAAAATGAGGTTCGTCTGAATGAAGAGCGGAATTGCGATCCAGAGGATCGTAAGCGGCTGGGTGAGGATCACTTCCCCCTTGAAACTGAAGAGCAGTACGAGTGTAATAAGGAGTGCTCCGATGGTTACAGGCGTCAGGTAATGGACGAACTTGGTGTTAAACCATTCCTGTCCCTTGAGACGAACGATCAGCATTCGCGAGATGTATCCAGCCACCAGCGGAAGGGCGACATAGATCGCGATCGAGAGTGCGAGTGCCTCCCACGGAACGGGCAGCTTTCCCACGCCGAGCAGGAAGCCGCCCAGCGGACCGTACAGGAAGAGCATAGACAGAGAATTGATCGCCACCATCACGAGTGTATGCCCATCGTTTCCTTTTGCAAGAAACCCCCAGACAAGCACCATTGCGGTGCACGGAGCAATCCCGAGAAGAATACACCCCGCAAGATAACTCCGCCAGAGGGGTACTTCGAGCATCTTAACGCCCCCTTCAAGAACAACTGTCCCGACCCCGTACGTCGCACCCACCGGAAGATCGAGCCCAAACGGCATCTTGACAAGATCTATGGCATCAGGTCCGATGAAGGTGAGAAAGAGGGTCCCGAGAAAGAAAAGTGCAATGGCATACATAGTAAATGGTTTAATTGCCCAGTTGACGAAGAGTGTGAGGCCGACGGGTTTGATATTCTTGCCCGCTTTTAAAACCTCAGTAAAATCGATCTTCACCATGATGGGGTACATCATGAAAAAGAGGCAGACCGCAATGGGGATGGAGATGACCGGTGCTTCTCCAATGAATATCGATAAGCTATTAAGATACTGTGCCGCCTCTGGAGCAAATCGTCCGAGCAGGATTCCCATCCCGATGCAGACGAGCACCCAGACTGTTAGGTACCGCTCGAACCAGCCCAAGCCTTTTGGTTCTTTCGTGACACAGACTTCGCCGGGCATATTGGATGTATCTCTTGAGATTCCAAACTCAACCGGCTTTTTGACCAGTAAGGTGGATACTGAAGATCGACCCCTCAATTCCGTTTAGAATCTCCGGGGAGATCTTCAAATCAGCGATGATAGCCTGTGCCGTTGGATCCGTCCGTACACAATCAAGAGAGAACGGCGTCTCTTTGAGGATCCGCACCTGCTGAAACCCCGCTGCATGAACAGTCTCGAGATACTCCTGCTTCTGCATCGCACCAGAGATACACCCCACATAGGCAGCGACTGATTGCTGGAGGAATTCCGGAAGCGGTTTCAAGAGCACGATATCCGAGATCATTAGGCGTCCATTCGATTTCAGCACCCGGAACGCCTCCTGGAAGACCTGCGATTTGTCTATGGAGAGGTTGATGACACAGTTAGAGATGATTACATCCACCGAGTTGTCTGCAACTGGTAGGTGTTCGATCTCGCCCAGCCTGAATTCGACGTTGATGTACGAACCTTTCCGTGCATTCTCCCGTGCTCTTGAGACCATATCCGGTGTCATATCCACACCAATCACACGGCCCGTGTCCCCGACTCTTCGGGCTGCAAGGAAGCAATCAAACCCGGGCCCCGAACCCAGATCCAGCACAATCTCTCCCGGTTGGAGGGAGGCCAGTGCGACCGGATTCCCGCACCCAAGCCCAAGGTTTGCTCCTTCGGGAGCTGCTACAATATCCTTTTCACTATATCCGATCTTCTGTGCAATGGCATCTGCGGTGTTCGCAGAGCCGCAGCAGGTAGGAGAAGGGCCGCAGCAGGATCGCTGTTCTTTTGCAACTCGGGAATATCGTTCCCGTACTTTTTTTCGAATGAATTCTTTCGTCATCGATGTTCCCTTTCTTACGCGAGATCCTTGATCATCGGAGCCACGATTGCCTTCACCGGTTCGGCAAGCTGCTCGACCGGATATAGCATGATGCAGCAGATCTTTCCGTCCCGTTCCCAGCTGATTGCTGCAAGTTTGTCACCCGCTCTGATCCCTGCCCGTATCCGCACCTCTTTCGGGAGCACCATCTGCCCCCGTTCGTCTACGCTTAGGATAGCTTCTATCGTGCATCGTCCACTCGCTGTGGGCAATGAGCAGCACGAATCCTTGTTCTTATCATCACTCATGGTACTAAGAATGGAGGTGCATACATGATAAATATTCTGATTATTCAACAAAATCTGATTATTCTCAATAATGGAATCACTATTATATTTTCATCAAAACTAAGTTCTAACGAGTTCACGATTCCTTTACGGTCCTCAGAGCGGAGATTTTCCTTTCGATGGCGTCGATTCGGTCCTTCATAAATTTTTTATGCTCTTCCAGTCTTCTGATCTCCTCTTCTATCGAGAGCAATGCTGGACAACTGCAGTCGCATTCGAAAGGAGCGTTCATAGGTTT
>JAJRCP010000084.1 GCA_028678885.1 Methanomicrobiales archaeon | reverse complement strand
GCATGAGCGGGGGTGTCGACTCCAACTCGCTCATAGCCATTGCAAAACGCATCTTTGGATACGATGTCCATGGCTTCACCATCTACAACACCGACGAACGTTATGATGAGCGGGAGATCGTGGAACATTCGGTGAAGGAACTCGGAATCAAACATACTCCCATTCCGGTGAGCACCGGGGACTTCCTGAACAAGCTGAGGGTTCTCGTGCGCCAGCACGATGCTCCCGTATACACCATCACTTGGTATGCACACTGGCTCCTTATGGAGAGCATCGCGGCCCATGGATACCGTGTCTCGGTAAGCGGTACTGCCGGTGATGAACTCTTCTCGGGGTATTATGACCATCACCTCATGTACCTTGGAGAAGTGAAGTCCGATCCAGCTCTTCATGAGACTGCTAAATTGGCCTGGAATAACCATATTAAGCCCATTATTCGCAATCCGCACCTTCGCGATCCAGATCTCTTCATCAGAAACCATGGATTTCGTGAGCACTTACGCTTGAACTCTGACGAGTTCCGGACCTATCTCAAGGTTGACTGGTCCGAACCCTTCATCGAAGAAGAATATACCGGTAATCTTCTCCGCAACCGGATGATGAACGAACTGTTTCATGAAACCACCCCGGTCGTTCTCCATGAGGATGATATCAATTCTATGTATTTTTCCATCGAGAACCGCTCACCCTTCCTCGATCGGGATCTATTTGAGTTCTGTAATCGTATCCCGTCAAGACATCTCATTCGGGATGGGATGGCAAAAGCGATCCTGAGAGACGCCGTCCGGGGGATTGTACCGGACAGGGTTATCGATGAACGTCGGAAGGTCGGGTTCAATGTACCCATATTTTCTTTCCTCGATGTGAAGGACCCGGAGGTAAGGAGGGAGGTGCTGCGGCCGAGCCCGATCTATGACCATGTCAAGCGTGAAAAGATAGAGACGCTTATCAATAAGTCCTATCTGGAGAACCATGAAAGCCTTTTCCTTTTTTATTTCCTGTGCGCAAAACTATTTCTTGAAGAATTCGCATTGGAGACGTGAAAGGGAGCAGTCTGCTATGAGGGAGTAATCCATGAATTATTGCCGCATATACCTGATACCTGACGCGAAACCCTCCCTCTCTTTACAACGAGGAGGGGTCTGCAGAGCATGCCACGCCCATGAAAAGAAGACCGGGTACCTCGGTACTACTGACGGAATGACAGGGAAGCAAGACTCGAGGCACATTCTTGGGGTCGATATATGAAAGGTTATTCAGAGGATCGGTAAATGAAAACGAGAAAGAAAATATACTGCCCAATATGCGGTAATTCCGGATTGAGGCTGGTTTTTGAGTACACGTCACCCCCCAAAGGAGAAACCCGGTTTAAATTCAGTTCCGACCAGGTGTATTACCGAAAGATATTACAGTGTAACATGTGCGGGCATTTTATATCAATGCATGATATGAACATCACCGCACTTTATTCTGGGGATTATGTAAATGCGACGTATCGCGACGAGGAGGGCCTTTATGAATCCTATAAAAAAATTATGAACCTCGACCCAGAGAGATCCGATAATGTGCGAAGAGTGAGGAGAATACTCGATTTCTCAAATACCTTTTTCTCAGGGGACGTACCTCCCCACCGGATCCGCAAGGTCCTGGATATAGGGAGCGGGTTATGCGTATTTCTGAAACGGATGAAAGACGCGGGCTGGGACAGCACGGCCATAGACCCGGATGGTAGGGCGATCTCTCACGCTATTCACCATGTTGGGGTCAAGGGATTTTGTGGGGATTTTATGGTCTTGCAATCTGAAGAGAAGTATGATCTCATCACGTTTAACAAAGTGCTTGAGCATGTGAGCGACCCTGTAAAAATGTTATCAAAAGCGGTCAGCAATAGTTCTCCAGGAGGCCTCATCTACATCGAAGTACCAGATGGAGAGGTTGCAGCCGCACAAGGGAAAGAACGACAGGAGTTCTTTATCGATCATCCTAATATCTTCAGTTTTTCATCGCTTTCGTTAATGATGATGAGAGCGGGGCTGTTGCCGTTATGTATTGAACGCATAAAAGAGCCAAGCTCCAAGTACACCCTGCTGGCGTTTGGGAGGGTTTGCGGATGATATATTGTACAAAATGCCTGATGCCCAATACAGGGCCGTATCTCACCTTTGATAATGAAGGGGTGTGTTCCGCGTGCCGATCTCATGAGAAGAAGAAACGGGTTCTGGGGGGGATCGATTGGAATGCCCGGGAGAGAGAATTTGATAAAATAGTCCTCGATGCCAAATCAAGGAACGCTCCGTTTTATGATGTCTTGGTGCCGGTGAGCGGGGGGAAGGACAGCCTCACCCAGGTGCACAGGCTCCTCCCGTACGGCCTTCGCATCCTTGCAGTCAGTGTGGACTACGGGATTAAGACCGAGGTCGGGTATCATAACCTCTCCCTCGTGCCAAAGATGGGTGCAAGCCTCATCACATATCGCCCAGATTTCCCTTTAAACCGTAGATTGACCCGGATCGGATTTGAAGATTTCGGCATTCCTGAGTTACTGAGTCATGCGATGCTTCACGCGTACCCCCTTCATGTGGCGCTCCAATTCAAGATCCCCCTGGTACTGCTCGGAGAGAACACAGCATTCGAGTACAGTGGGGATCCTGCGCTTGCCGGTGCTAATACGATGACAAGAGAGTGGTTCATGAAGTACGCCGCGAGTAAAGGACGGGGTGCGCAGTTCATTTCAGGCCTATATAGGATCCCCATGGACAAGCTCAGGCCCTATGATTTCCCCGATGAAATAGAGCGTTCTGACACCCGCACAATCTTCATGAGTTATTATTTTTACTGGGATTCCGAGGAGCATTTGAAGATCGCAAAACGGTACGGTTTCAGAACCCTCGACCACTCCATGGAGGGGACGTATCGAAACTATGTGGGCATTGATGAGAAGATTAACCGGATCCACGAGTATCTTAAAGTACTGAAATTCGGTTACGGGAGGGCAACTGACCATGCCTGTGAGGACATCAGGAACGGCAGGCTGACCAGGGAAGAAGCCAAGGCACTCGTGAGGGAACATGACCTGAAGGAGCTTTCTGATTACTTTATAGACGACTTCATTGACTACATTGGGATGAATCACACAGATTTCCTCTCCACCCTAGAGCGGTACAGGAATACCGCCATATGGAAACGGAACCCGGCCGGGCGATGGTACATCCCGGGTCATCTGGAGGATGATACGTGTGAAGATTCGGGAACATGAACCGCCCAGGGAATTCCGGGCCGGTCCGGTTCGGATCCGGCACTGCGCCACCATCAACCTCGAACCCGATGAGCAGGTGACCTTCATCACGTCTGATGGCCATGAATATGATGTCGTCCGGAAGGATTGGGGGTATTATGCCACTCCGTCCATGAACGGCCGCCTTCGAGAGCAGGGTCTCAGATCTGCTCTCGTCAGCAACAACCAGGGGAAGATCTTCCTGAGGCTGGTTGAGCAGGAGAGGGTGGAGGCATTTCGCGCCTACCTGGCACAGCAGCAGGAATTCCTCCTCTCCTGGCTGGATTCCGACGAAGAGGTTCTCTCCCTGCTGAAAAGCCTGGGCGCCCAGCCGCCCCCCGCGCTGCTGGAAGAGAAGAGACGGTAGCGGGAGCAGAACGGATGAAAGACCATACCTGCCAGGATACAACCGGCGACCCGAGTGGAATGAGATCCAGGAGTGTTCCCTTATGAATACCCAGTTCCCCCTGACCGAAAAGGAATACCTGACCGCCATCGTCTTCGGGGATACCTTTGCCCTGTACGACGAGAGATCCTTTGACGAATTCGTCGTCCCGTTCTACAGGAGGTTTGCCGCAAACAGTATCAGCCTGGATGTCTTCAAAGGCAAGAGATGCCTGGACGCGGGTTGCGGCGGCGGGCGGGGCTCCATCTTC
>JAJRCP010000010.1 GCA_028678885.1 Methanomicrobiales archaeon | reverse complement strand
TGTAAAGGCCCTGAAAAAATATAATGTTCCAATTGGAGTGGCAGTTCACCCGGCCAGAAATTCCTCCCAGAAACTCAAGAATGCTGGAGTTACCGAGGTCAAATACAGCGTGGAGACCATGGACCGGAAGATCTTCGATCAGGTGTGCCGGGGGCGAAAAGGCGATTCTCTAGACTTTATCCTGGAGTCCCTACGAGACGCTGTGCGGGTCTTTGGGAGAGACAAGGTCTCCTCCAATATTATCATCGGCCTCGGGGAGACTGACGAAGGTGTCCGGGAAGGAGTGGAGTACCTGGCACGGATGGGAGTCATCCCGGTGCTGCGTCCCATCACCATCTCCCCTCTGCGAAAAGATGATCTCACTATGGCCACCCGGCCGAGCGCGGAGCGCCTCTTGGAACTCACCAGAATGACCCAGGAGATCCTTGAAAAGTATGACCTCCATCCCGAACTGAGCAGGACCATGTGCCTGCCGTGCACTGGGTGTGATCTCTCTCCCTATCATGATTTTTAATTTCGGGAAGGAATGTCTTAGACAGATTTTTTGCTCTTCTGGCAAGATTTCTCTTGATTATGAAAAAATTTATCCTATTCCTTTTCGTTGTTATATTATTTTGTGGCTGCGTTCAGCAGAATAAACCAACCGCATGCACCGCAGATGCCAAAATATGTCCAGATGGTTCTGCAGTTGGACGAGTTTCCCCCAATTGTGAATTTGCGCCCTGTCCCCCTTCTATCAACTGTACCTCTTTCTCTGTGGAGAATTGTCCAGATCAGTGCGTTGTCTGCCCTTCCTGTAAAGAATGCAGTTCAATTAGCTGTCAGACTGAAGATTTTTGCACTAATATTGGCTTTGAGAGAAGTTGGTACAGAAATGTGAGTCCATCAAGGTCTCCATTACAATGATACAGATTCGGTCATTCTCCATTACAATCTCTCCCTCCCTGACCGAAACTGGAATAGGTAATACGCCAGAAAGACAACGAACAGGAGTATTGCCAGCGCAACTAGTGCCAGGGTGAAGTTGGAAAAGACTAACACCCAGACAAGTTCGGACCCCAGCGCGAAAAAGAGAGCTTCTAGGCTGGCCCCGAGACCCACGGCGAACAATATCCTTCCTGGTGTGAGACCCATCATCCAACCCACCAGAGGCGCTCCTGTTCCTCCGGTCCCCTGGAAGGGAAGCAGCACAAAGAATGCCAAGCCCCACATTTTCCATCGCGAAAGCCAAGGCCATTTCGCGATGTATTCCTTCCCTTTGGCAAGAAAACGATAGATCCAGGGGCCCAGATAAGGAATATGAAAAGCGATGTCTAGATTCAGTATCATGAAAAGGCATGTGATGACGTCCTGGACGACCACGGTAATCGCCATCAGCCACCAAGGAATTCCTAGGATAATTCCGACTGGAATAATCGATTCTTTTCCGGTGGGAGGGATATAATATGCGATCATTAGACCCCCGAGAATCAGAGCCCGCTCCGATGGAAGAATGAGATAGCTCCCGAGGAAGTAGGATACAATTAAAATAAGGGGCAGCAATAATCGGATGACGGCATTGCGGAGGTAGAATTTCCGGATCTGAGGGAACCATTCCAGATCTCGAGACTCCTCCATATATCAACAGATTGAGTGCGATAAGAGTATTAGTGCTTCCACCTTTTTTGGGATTGCACTCCATCAACTCGAAAATTCGGCTTTTTATTATTAATCCTCTAAATTATATTGGTCCAAAGGATATGACGACCGTTGTCGAGGCCATGGCGATAGTAATGCGCACAGGTCATTTCGTACTCAACGTGGGCTGAATTGGAAAAATCTCCTGCCCAAATAATCGCACAATCTCAGAACAGCACGTCATAGCCATACCCTGTTCAGATAATATCGAAAATGTGCTTAGGGAGTAAAGAATAAATATTATCAATTTCTATAGGCCCTGTTAAAAGAGGAGAATGGTATGCCGTACCGATGGAAGAAAAACATAGATGTGGATGAAACAGTTGTTGTGATAAAAAAATTGTCTTGACAATGACCCTGAACTGCCACATTGGTTAGTAGAGACGATTAAAGGTGCTATTGCTGATTCAGATCCAAAATATACCAAGTACTTCTTCAACGAAGTGAAGAAGTATACACCTTCTGCAATGAAGGTTTTTGAGCTTCCTAAATATATTTTTTTATTTTTATGTAATCGTTTTATCTTATTAGAACCATCACAAACTCGATCACATAAATTATTATTTTTTTATGGTACCGAACATCTTAGGGTGCGATGAAATCTTTAAGTAGCTCCCGTTATATTATCCCCCTATGCTATCGAAGCTATAACTGCTGATAGTAATTCTATTGTTATTTAAAGCAGATGCACCACCTTCTTTCCTCACAGAGGAGTGGTCACAGTTACCTCAACACCTTCTGGGGTTGATGTGTATCTGGATGTGAGTTATCGTGGTACCACCTCCGCAACAATCGATTATGTAGAAGAAGGAGATTGGACAATTGATATTCTGTTGCAGAACTATGTGACTTGGTCGAAAAACATTTCAGTACGACCTCATCAAGATCTGTTAATTGATGCTTCTTTAACTCCGAAGATAACCTAATAATCTTTATGTTTTCTTCGAATTCCGGCAGAGAGGTGTATCATTGTCGTCAAGGTTGAATTTTATTTGTATCGGGAATTTATACTACCTCCTATTAGTAAGGGTCCAATTTTTATTGGAGCTGAACACGAAAATAATCTCGATTTTACTTCGATCTATATCAATAGATGGTAATATTTTACATTTGATCTGTCGCTCTTATCTAGTAATCTGCCAATAAAATTGGCAGATGGACCCGGCACTTTCTGAGCCCCAGCAGATCTCCCCATCTATAATCCAACTATTCCTACGTTTCCTCTCCCTCGGCATAACCGCCTTTGGCGGGCCCGCAATGGTCGTCTATATTCAGCGGATGGCGGTTGATCAGGAGCGATGGCTGGACGAAGTAACCTTTCGAAAGGGGGTCGCTCTCTGCCAGACAGTCCCCGGCGCCACTGCCATCCAAGCTGCAGCATATGTCGGTTTGAAGGTACGGGGGATATTCGGAGCCTTTGTGGCATTTGTCGGTTTTGGCCTGCCCGCAGTCCTCCTCATCGCGATTCTCTCTATGTTATACACAAAGGTTACTGTGATACAACCTGTCACGATCTTTTTCACAGGGTTACAGGCTCTCGTCGTTGCTATCGTTGCCACTGCAACGATCACATTTGGACGGCAGCTGTTCACCCGTTTTCTCGACATGATCCTTGCCGGGATTGCGGCCGTCCTTTTCCTTGCAGGTGTTCATCCGATCCTTATTATTTTGTTAGCAGGAATGCTTGGTGTCATGCTCCTGAAATCTCAGTTTATCGAAGGAAGGAGCCACTTGCTGGCGCCTCCTCAACCGCCCACATTCAGTGTGACTTCTCTGGTGCTCGTCGTAATAGCGGGGACAGGATTTCTTGTCCTCCTGTTCCTCAACCCGCTCCTCTTCAATATAGCGTCAACCATGGCGCGGATCGATCTTTTTGCCTTCGGTGGGGGACAAGCAGCGCTCCCATTAATGCTCCATGAAGTGGTCGTTGCCCACGGCTGGATGGATAGCATGACGTTTCTGAACGGGGTCGCCCTGGGACAGATCACTCCTGGGCCCATCGTGGTAACTGCCACATTTGTTGGATATCTGGTGCAGGGATGGAGTGGTGCCTTTTGTGCAACCGTGGGAATCTTTACACCATCATTTCTGGTCATTATTCTCGCCGAACCGTACTATGAATATCTCTTACAATCGCCACTCTTCTCCCGGGCCCTCCAGGGAGTGATTCTATCATTCGTTGGATTGCTCTTCAGCACCACCGTGCGATTTGCACTGGCAGTTCCCTGGACCTGGTTCCTGGGCCTCCTAGCAATCGGTGCAGCAGTGGCCCTCGATAGGGGAATAAAGATTATCTGGGTCGTCCTAATCGGGGTGGCCCTTTCCATTGCCTACAGTGCAGTTCTACTCGGTTAATGTCCTTGACATTATCTTTCACAGGATACACATAATGAATATTTGTGTTGTGAATGAGCACCACGCCCAATTAACCGGTCAGGGCTTTTATACTGATAGCGTGGTACAAAATAATGGGGTGGAAAAGTGACGAATGCCAGGTCGTGGAGGGGGGCAAAGGATACCGCTGAACGTGAAGGGAAGGAGCTTGTTTTTCATGACCTTGATACCGGGGAGTACGGAGCATGTTCGCGCTCGCAGACTTTCGGTTCTTTCAAGGGAGGGCTGTTCATCGAACACCGGTGCATCTGTATGCCTGCAAAATTAACTGCCGATGAACTTGAGGAAAAAGAGAGGGTATTTCTTGAAGATAATCCAGATTTTAATGAGGCAGTGATGAAAAGGCCGTTCATCTTCGAATCGAAAGGGCAGAAACGGCATAATGCGCTCCAAATTTACCGCTGACCTCAATGGTTTGTAAATCTTGCACAATAAAATATGGTGAG
>JAJRCP010000009.1 GCA_028678885.1 Methanomicrobiales archaeon | reverse complement strand
TCCTCGACCTTTGAGAGCTGCGACCCGCTCAGCAGAGGCCCTTTTGCTCACTGCAATTACCGTGGGAGCGTCTGGTTTGAGGACATTAGAATCAAGAGGCAAATCTGCCCGGCTGTTCGGAATTACTCGAAGGGGATTACGTCCCTGCACCTTTCGTACAGTAAGAAACGAATTATCTATCTTTATAGTCTGGGACCCAACCATGATTGCATCGTACTCTACCCGGGTTTTATGGAGGAGAATCTCGGTCTCTGGAGCCATATATTTCATCAGGATCTTGCTCGATGCCCCTTTGCGTAAGGTAAGCTTGCCGTCCGCGGTGATCTCGGACATCATCAGGACGTGGGGTCTCCAGCTCGTGTCATTCTTCTCCATTCTGGAAGATATATTAAATCAATGGGCAGAATAAGATTTGGGTTAAGAGGAAGGGTTAAAATAATGCAAACCCTTGAGCTATCATGAATATTACCGCACTACGGCCGCGGTTTATAGCCTACCTAGAACCGGTGGCAGAAATCTTCATCCGATTAGGCCTCACACCCAATCAGATCTCCCTTCTCTCGGTCGTGTTCGGTCTTGCCTGTGCGGCCTCTTTTTTCGGGCATCAGTTTTTTCTGGGGTCACTCCTGCTCTTCGTCTCTGCTATCCTTGATTTGGTGGACGGGAGCGTTGCACGGAAGATGAATTCCCAGAGCAGGTTCGGGGCAGTTGTGGACTGGATAGCAGATAAGTATGTGGATTGCTTAGCTCTTCTCGGCATCGGACTTTCAGGTCTTCCTGTCATAACACGATTTTTTGTCCTCCCCCCCATAGCAGACTGGGGGGTCGCGGGTATTGCGATAATGGGGTCGATGCTCAATACCTTTATCAAACCAGTGGTGTACGCGGAGATTGGATACAAGGAGCGAATAGGGGGAAAAATTGAGGACCCCTTGGAAGGAATCGGATTTTTTGGTAGGCCAGAGACTATTCTCGTTCTGGTTCTTGGAGGTCTCACCGGATACATCTGGATCTCGGTGATCCTCATTGCGATCTGCACAAATCTCTCGGCCCTTCAGCGGATCGTGTATCTTCATCACACTCTCTAGAAGATCATCAGGGAAAGGCTTAATCCAGAGAGAGAAAATGATTCCATTCAATGGAAAGTGGTGAATGAAATCAACTCTTTTATGATTTATTCCAGGGAATTCTGTGGAATATGGATTATGCGATGAGATGCAACCATCGAAGACCTGCCGCAACATCGTCCCGGTATAGGGTATAGAGATCGTTTGCCCAGTCACCTAACGTTGGAATGATCACAAACAGCTCGTAGGCAAGGCCGATGAGAACAAAAAGAGCCAAAATCTCGGATATGACATTGTGTGCCCAAAAAAAACTCTCATACCCATACTCCCCATTACTCGATATCTCTGGAAAATAGGGAAACCATTGCTCGGTATACGCAGCGATAACGAAGGTATTCCGCAGGATATTCAGTATATAAATTACCGGTGCGATGAGCAGAAAGGCAATCACTTTCTGACGGAAGGTTGTCACTACCCCCGCAACCACACCTAGCATTATCGCGATGCTCTGAATCCCTGTACAGGCGAGGATGATCTCTGTGCGAAATCCGTTTCGAGAAATGATATTCCAGACCGGGAGTGTAACTGGGAGCTCGAGTATCCCGAGCACCCAGGCCACCTGCCTAACCACAAGATCGATGAGCCAGTCTCCTAAGGCTGGAATGAATGCAAAAGGGGCATAGATGAGAATGGCAAGTGCGGCCGCCCGGGAGAGCTGCATCAGTACCGGTTCCCTCTTCTGTAAATGACGGAGAGAGATCATAAGGAAAGGAATGGAGAAGAGTGCTAAGGTCGGATAAAGGAAATTATTGACTGAGAAGTAATAGGGAAGCTCTGTAAAGAGGATAGCGACAATTGCCACCCATCCTCCCGCTGCGAGAAAGTGCGCATAGCGGAACGGGATGAGCGAACCGACGAACGCGACACATGCGAAAAAAATGAGGGCTTCCACCATCGTTATTATATGAACGTCCCTAGAAAAAAAGGATTTTGGGATGGTGCAACATCAATCGAAGTTGAGAGCAGGCGAGAGTTAATCATCACTCCGCGGCAATAGTTGTATCCATGTTCTGCCCGAAGTGTAAGAGTATGATGATCTCTTCCGGTGGGCAGCTAAAGTGCCGGAAGTGTGGATATATCCAGCCAATCAAGTCCGATGATCAGCTCAAGAGGACAAAACGAGCATCAGATCGCACTCTTACAGTGATCGAGGAAGCTTCTATCTCCACCCTCCCGACGATTGCTACCAAATGCCCCAAGTGCGAATATAATACAGCATACTGGTGGTTGCGACAATTGCGATCTGCGGATGAAAGTGAAGTCCGGTTCTTCCGCTGCTGCAAATGTTCGCATACATGGCGGGAGTATGATTAATTTTAAAACAATACACACCAATGAGCACTTTTCAGTTCTAATCTCCCTTCATCCAGAAAAATTTGATCTAATATATTGTTTAGCTGATCCAGAATTCAAGGCCCGACTTGAAAGTGAGATCAAGAAAATGATCCATATTGAACTTGAGCGGCAAGAAATCTTTAGTGGTTAGCCGAGCTGTATATTAATTACATTTCCTCTTTTTTACACCTTCAAGGAGTATTCTATTGACCTGCTACAAGCGGGCCATTGTAATCAATCTATGAAGGTGTTACGTCTATCAGGGTTATCTGACATTTTGGGCAAACAAACCCTATTGGTATGAATTTTCCCTTTTCATCCCTCACAAAGACCCTATGCAACCTAACTCCACACTTGGGGTGTGGGCAGTGTTAGTGTGGTACTTGCGGCATAAACTATGTGTACATAGGGGGAAGAAAATAAAGGTAGTACTGCCTTTTTAGAACACGACAAAATGCAGGGTCAGAAAAGGATTTTGACCATATAGAGTGCTGCCATCGAGTATTGGCGATTTAGGTTAAAGCCCCCCATGGACGCGTTCTTTTTCATGTTTTTATACCTCCATGGGGTTTGAAAATACTCGGCTGTAAATGGATAAATAAATTGGTCTAATCTCTCTGGTAACCTTTAAAGGTCTAATCCTCCATTAATATACGCCTCTTACACCACTACTACACACCACCTTACGCACACATCATGGGAGCTGACTCTATTAACGAGCTGATGTGGTCATACGGGATTGTAGAGGTGAAGGGGAAGAAGAGCGAGGATCTCCTGGAACCAAGAACAGCCCGCACTGTAAATCGGTGGATCTCCCGGTCACGAAGTACTGCTAATTAGAATATGGGGGCATCAAAGATGGCGAAAGAGGATAATATCCAGCGGTTCATCCTGGAACACGGGAGGAAGCTATGATTAATAATTTGCGTTGAACTCAGCGATTAAAGGAACAGCTTTTAATTCCCGCGTAACTTCTCTCCGAACCAAGGGACAAGATCCTTTTTTCGCGACATCATGTTTTCAAGTCGGATTGGCTGGTTCCCGAGTTCGATTTTTTTAAGGAGAGTGTCTTCCACGGCAGCAAAAAGCTCGCTTGCGTTCTCTGCGGCACTAGTGAACATGCCAAGGTAGACGTCTACTCCTCGCTGCACTCGTAGCCGGGTAATGTTATCCTGGATCTCGCCTGTGTGATCTTGCACAAAACCAAAGGAAGGTATCATCACTTGGGCGATGATTACCTGTTTTCCGAAGAGCTCGTACTGTTTTGTATCTTTTGTGAGAAGATCCCCCATGGGGGCACCGGCCAGGTTCATCCCTTTCTCAAGGAGTTGTATACCAAATTTTACCGGATCAACCCCGGCAACGGATGCGAGGTAAGTTATTGCATTCCTGTCACTGTCCGTTGTTGTTGACATTTTAAGGATGAGTGTATCAGAGAGGATCCCGGAGAGAAGCATCCCCGCGACAGAAGGTGTAGGAGGTATGCCGGCCTGCCGGAATTTTTCTGTTATGATTGTTGAGGTCGAGCCGACCGGATCATTCAAAAACTTAACAGGTTTGAGCGTGGATATGGCACCGAGGCGGTGATGGTCGATGATCTCGAGAATCTCCGCGTCATCGATTCCCTCAACCGCTTGTGAAAATTCATTATGGTCAAGGAGGATTACTTTCTTACGTACATCAGAAAGGAGTGTTGTCCGGGTCACGATGCCACGGAGTGTGCCGTCACTCTCCACAACGCAGGCGGAACGGAACTTGGAACTGAACACGATCCGTTTTGCATGATCGATTGTATCAGTAATCGAGAGCCGGGGGATATCGGTCTCCATCACTATACTGGCGGGGAGCGAGAGGTTGATCATCGTTCCAATGCCGAATACATCAAGGTCTGTTACAAGTATTGAGACGCCTTTTTCCTGTGCCTTTTCAATCACGTTCTTACTGACATGTGCCCCACCCGCGATGATGAGTGCCGTGATGCCAACCGAGACCAGTGCCAGCTGCACTGGGTCATTGT
>JAJRCP010000083.1 GCA_028678885.1 Methanomicrobiales archaeon | reverse complement strand
TTTCTTTTTGAGAAGGAGTGTACCGTCACGTATCGGGATCTCATCTCATCAGTGGACGCCTTAACTGCGTTCATCAGAAATACCTACGGCGGAGGGAGAAAGATGCTCCTCATGGCGGAGAACTCTCATTTTTTCATCGTCAGCTATCTGGCAGAAAAGAAGGAAAATGATTCACTATTTTGGAGATAAAGAGTAGACGGTGGGGGAACTAGCGAGATATTTGGCAGTGCGCTTCATATGTGTGATGTGGTCCACAGCCCGATGGATCTGGGGTTGTGATAATCCCGTACTCTTCTCGATTAAGGGCAGGGAGTATCCTTTCTCCTCTGCATACAATAGCTCATCAAGAATCTCATAGGGCATCCTCCAATAGAAATCCATGTCCGAGACATAATTGCTCCAGGTATCGGGACTGGGGGGGCGGGATATAATACCCTGATCGATGCCCAGTCGTTTTGCGATACCGTACACCTGGGTCTTGTAGAGATCGGCGAGAGGTTCCAGATCAACCCCACCATCACCATATTTCACGAAATGCCCTGTCACCATTTCGGTCTTGTTGGTTGTCCCGCAGACAGCAAAATTGGTTTTTTCTGCGACCATGTACTGGAGCAGCATCCGTGTCCTCTGTTTCGTGTTCTGGATGCTCATTATATCCAGGAGATCTTGTGCATGCAGCCTCTTCTCTGCGATGGTCCTTCCATTCTCCACAATGCGCAGCTGGGGGATACTGAGTGATCCCTTCAACACAACGTCGGGAGGCAAAAAAAGAGAGGTCTTGTGGATTTCGGGATTGAAAGAAGGATATAGTTTGGAGATCAGGGCTTGCTTTTTGGCATACACTCCGCAGCATTCCAGTATCGGGGTGATGGGCACTTCCTCATACGCGACCTGGCAATCATGGATCAGCTGTAACCCGAGAGTTCTGCTTGAGGGCGATGATTCTTTTTCAGGAAGGACCATCGCAAAGACCCGCTCTCTCCCCAGTCCTTTGACGGCGAGAACAAGGGAGACCGCAGAATCAATACCTCCGGATACCCCAATCACCGTTCCCTTCTTATTAAAATCTTCAAGGACTGTCTTCCTGATGAAGGCAGATAGCTTCTCCGGCACCTCATCCAATACTCCGAGAAGCTCATCGGTAAGATAACCCATATGATTTTATTGGTTGAGACGGTGTAACATTAAGGTATCTATCAGAGAATATACATCGGCGATACAGAAAACAAGGGATGATGATGGATCACATACAGGCAGACCTAACCAACTATTTGCGATCGATGGCATTCCTGCCGAAAGATGCCACTCTTGATCCGAAAGATTCTCTCACCAGTGCAGGAATCATCGATTCCATCGGGCTCATTCAGTTGATTGATTTTATCGACGAAAAATATCAAATCCAGGTTCCCGTGGATTGGGTTTCTCCAGAAAACTTCGACACTCTTGAGGGTATCGAACGGGTCATCAAGAAATTATTGCAAGAAAAACCATGAAAGAAAAACTGGCACAATGCCGAAGATGTATTCTTGATTCCCGTACTCCAGGCATCACCATTAACCCGCATACCGGGTTGTGCCAGTGGTGCGAACAGGGACCTCTAAAAACTGCCACTGAGGAAGCGAATAGGATCCTAGCCACGACACGAGGAGGGGGGGAGGTTGATGCCATCTTCGCCCTCTCTGGAGGAAAAGATTCGTGCTATACTCTTTATCGCCTGAAGGAGGAATACCCAGATTTGCGCATTCTTGCTGTCCAGTTTGACAATGGATTTATAGCAGATAGCGCAGTGGAAAACGCACAACAGTTCTGTCATAAGACTGGTTCCACCTTTCTATCGCTCTCTCTAGATCCCCTGTTACTCCAAACCGTTTTCAGGAGAGCAGCCGAATCCATCAACGCCTATCCGGTAGCCGCCCGTATCCGTGCAAGCGATATCTGTAATACCTGCATCGGCATTGTGAAACAGAAATTGATCGAGCTGGCTCTCGTTCACCATGCGCCTTTGATTGTTTTTGCGTTTTCTCCGGGCCAGACCACGAGTCCTTTCGTCAGACTTTCTGCTGTCTATCTTCGCTGGTTCCGAAATATGTTCCAGAAAGAACTCGAGGCCATGGGGGTCAAGAATAACGACGAATTGTTGATCCCCCCGGAATTGATCGAGGCGCAAGGAAAGAGGGAGATGATCATCGTGCACCCTCTCCTGATTTGGGATTATCATAAAGAGCAGGTGGAGCAGGCCGTAGTAACCATGGGATGGAAGCGTCCCGAGCTTGCTGATAAGATATCTACGAATTGTCTGTTGAATGCATTTGCGAACGACAATCATATCAGAAAATATGGGATTCACCCGTATGCGTTTGATCTCGCCGCACTCGTCAGGGAAGGTCGCCTTTCACGGGAGGAGGCGCTCAGGAATGTCAATATGGAGCAATCTCAGGATTTGATCCAGTACGCCCATGAAAAACTCTCTATCATCAGAAAGTGATCACGTTTAGATGGGGACGAGTGGCGAGCGTCACGAACAGGAGAAGGATGGCGGTGGCGATGAGGTGTGTGTCGTTAGCATGTTCGCAGAGCGCAATCATAGAGGACCAACGCGAAAAAATAAAAAAAATTCCTGCGACAATTCAAATGCCTTGACTGCCTTTCGTCCTACCCTTACTTCCTTCCTGGAACAACTCAGAAAGCTATTCCTGACCTGTACACACTACGGTGCCGGCACCTCATTTCTCGCCACCGATAAGCCCGGTGCAGGATTCTATTTTCCGATCATCCTGCAGATATCTCACAACAGGATTCATGAGCAAGCTACTTATGGAAGGACGGGTATATACCCACGTATTATAAGGAGCAAGAACGATGCGGACACTGCTTAAATTTCTGCTGGGGATGATTATCCTTGCCACGGTGATTGGTATTATCTATCACATCTGGCAGATGATGGCTGAAGGGACACCCGAAGAACCCCTTGCTGAGTGACAGGGATAATCACTTTTCCGTTGATGCTCATCCCACGGGAGCCAGGATCTCGGTGAGGATCTCCTCTGGTTTCACCTCTTGCGGGTTGTTGTGATAGATCTCACGGATTGGTCCTTTCACCTGCAGTCCTTTCTCCCCGATCCAGGTCATGAGTTTCTGGTAGGACTGCTCCGCTTCTTCGTAGGGGCCATAGTGCATGATGCGGGCCATTTCCCTCCGGGAAGTGAGTGGGAACGTATCTCTCCGCCGGATCGCACTTTTCCGGAAACCGGAACCGCCACTTCCACATCCGCGGTACCCATCCGGTCCGCTTCCATCGCCTCTTCTCTAGAAGTTTCATGCAGGAGAAGCATAGGCATCCCGGCGATAGCCACCCGATTCTTCATGGCGAATTCGAAGATCTGTCCCAGTAAGTCCGGTATGATCCGGTAGTTCCCGCGCCTGCGAATACCCAGTACATGCAGCGGCGGGACCTCCAGTAGTATGATCTCTTCCATCATGGTACCATGACGAAGTTCCCTCCTATTAAGAATTGGTTCTTACTCCTCATTCGTCCGACTTCTCTTAATTCGTATAACTTCCGAGGGTATCCCGTGTCATGACGCCAGGGAAACAGATTACTCTGAATCGGTGTCCACGATACAACAGACGAAATCTTCTTATCTGACTACTCTCCTCCAGTAGTCCCCATGAAGATCAAGCTCAGCAGCGTACTGGTCGATGATCAGGACAAAGCCCTGAGGTTCTACACTAAGGAGCTCGGTTTCGTGAAAAAGATGGATGCTCCAGCCGGCAAATTCCGCTGGCTAACGGTAATCTCACCTGAAGGTCCCGAGGATCTCCAGCTACTCCTGGAGCCAAATGCCCATCCCGCCGCAAAGGCCTACCAAGAAGCGATCTTCCGGGACGGAATACCGGCCACCTCGTTCATGGTGGACGATATTCAAAAGGAGTATGACCTCCTGAGAAAGCGGGGTGTGATTTTTCGCTTGCCGCCCAAAGAGTCTATGTGGGGAATCGATGCCACGTTCGATGACACTTGCGGGAATCTCCTCAATATCCATCAGCCCACCCCTCCTGTGGCGGAGACCACCACTGCCAGATCAGGAATCAAGGTCAGGACTGCCTACACCACAGTCCTCGCTGAACCAGGAACGTCACGGGTGGTGATCACCCAGACCTTTGATGCCCCACCCGAGCTTGTGTACCGGGCGGTCACCGATCCCACGCTGATTCCCCAGTGGTGGGGGCCCGCATCTTTTACAACCACGGTGGAACGGCTCGATGCCCAACCGGGCGGCACCTGGAGGTTCATCCAGCGCGACCCACAGGGAAATGTGTACGCCTTCCACGGCGTTTACCACACAGTCATCCCGGCCCAGCTGGTGATCGATACCTTTGAATTCGAGGGCATGCCCGGTCATGTGTTGATGGAAACGATCACTTACAAGGCACAGGATAGAGGAACCAGAGTCACCAACATCTCGGTCTTCCAGTCGGTTGAAGACAGGGATGGGATGTTCCAGACCGGAATGGCGAAGGGTGCGATCGAAAGCGGGGA
>JAJRCP010000082.1 GCA_028678885.1 Methanomicrobiales archaeon | reverse complement strand
TTTTTAAAATTTATTAGTTTTTTATTATTTTTTTTGATTTATAATGGTATTTTGTGTTTTTAAATTTGTAAAAAATAAAAAACGCTGAATTTATGTTACACTCATGTCCCCATCCCTGGTGAGGTAAATTTACTGGGAAGAATAATACTGAGTAAAATGGACGCCTATCTCAGTTGGGTATGTAAAGAGTTCTGAAGTCCGTTGTAGTTCTTCATCGCGACACACCACGTGGTTAAAAAGAAGAGATCAAGAGTTCGCGAAATCAAACCGGCCGAGCCCGGATATCCGGAGGAAGGATGCGTTCGATCAGGAACTGGGGCACCTGTTCAGAGGTCTTGATGATGAGGTAGAATTCGTCATCGCTGCCCCGTACTCCAATGAA
Source organism: Methanomicrobiales archaeon (assembly GCA_028678885.1). Classification (GTDB taxonomy): domain Archaea; phylum Halobacteriota; class Methanomicrobia; order Methanomicrobiales; family JACTUA01; genus JAJRCM01. The sequence goes on along the minus strand of JAJRCP010000082.1, from coordinate 8,303 downwards.
GGTTACGTACATCTGGTAGTTGGTATCGACGATCGGAATACCCAGCATGGTAATGATTGCTCTTCTCTCGGAAATGAGTCGCTGCTCTCCAACCACCAGTCTTTCCCGGTTGTCATCAACATCAATGATTACTTCGTCTTGATAGGATAGCGCGGTTATGGTTGTGGAACCGATATGTTCCTGTTTTCCGTCAGGGAACAGGACATCATACTGGGTGGTCCAGGGGTAGGATGCATTGGCAACCGGAGGCGACTGGTGAACAGTGATGGAGAAGTATGCGGCTAAAACAATGGCGACGATGACAACAACCGCGATAAAAAGTATGGCAGCCCTCCGAGATTTTTTTTTCTGGGCAGATTCCGATCTGGAAGTGCTTTTTTCCGGGATCGAATTCTGCCCACGGGCAGAAAGAGGAGTCCCTTCGCCCCGAGGACCGGCGGACTCTTTTTGGTCTTTTTCTGATTCACCCATGGCAGACCTCTGGCAAAGGAAGGTTGGCGGTACTATTTAAATGTGTCCGGAGTCCCGAATGTTTTCGATGATCCTGATGTTTGATTACACCCGAATTCGGACCCCCCCCCAATGTGGATATCGTGAAGGTTAAATGCTCTCAGTATTTTGTTATCCACGGGCGTTAATTCCAAAATCGATATGAACATGCCGTAAAATTCTGATTTTTCGACATGCAGGTTTTCTTACGGCGGACGGTTGTCTGAATTTGACCAGGATATTGACGATTTGCGTTGCCGGACTATCCAAGTGCATCTATCTTTTTGGACAGGTGAACGGAGGCGGGAATTGAGAATCCCTATCCAACAACATTCCACTGATCGAGTTATTTACAATTTCTTCTTATACCCAGATGCAGGCATGATCGGACCGTGTCAAGGGGAGGATCGGTGGATCTGTACCGAGGGTGATGCACACTCCAGGGGAAAGGGGATATTGATATCTGCTGATCCCGCAAATGGCTTCATCGTGTTCTCGTGACAGAATGATCGAAATAAGCATCTTCAGCGATGACCGTAATTCCTCACATGCTTCCAGGCCCGCTGATATGCTTCGTGCGCCGTCGGATCTTCATAAAGAGAGGGATCCTTGCGGTGGAAGCGGGACCGGTCTTCTCCCACCGGGCAGACCCGGATGCAGATGCCGCAGGGGGATATCCCCTGCCGGTTCAGCTCCGCACTATAGAGGAGGCATGCTTCCTTGTCAGTTAGAACTTCTGGATACCCTCCTTCGCCCAGAGCATGGGCAGGGCAGCAGCGGACGCACTGCAGGCAGCCAGTACAGAGTTCGTCGTTCAAGAGAGGATTGGAGGGAAGGTCTGCCTCGGTGAAGATAGATCCAAAACGAACGCGGGGACCATATTGCGACGTGAGAAGCATATTATTTATTCCGAACGTCCCCAGACCAGCGAGATACGCCGCATGACGGTGGGAAAAAAAGGTAACCGGGTTCTTTTTCAGAGCCTCGAGTCCCCCGTATCCATCGCGGGGAACTGATACGGATGGAAAACCCTGTTCGGTGAGAAATAGGGAGAGACGGTAGGTATATTGATCGAGGAGAAGATTTACGGTGTTATAGAGTTCCCGGTACCAGATAGAAGGAGACGTTTCGAGTACAGGGAGCTGCACGGGAAGACCGATTACGATCACCGAACGGACATCAGGATAGATCGACTGAGGATAGAATTCCGGAGGGATACCAGCAGCAAGGGTCGTGTCCTCCCATCGGTCCACTCCTGCTATCCCCATGAGAGGGATCCCCATCTGCCGACACTGTTCCTCCAGTACCCGTTTCAGGTCTCCATTCATGTACCACCTCTGTGCCATATGCAACATTAAAATATGGAGAAAATGCCACCGAGTGATGACCAACGTCTGGATCTTCTTTGTCTGGATCGGGAACGGGAATGCCATACACCGATCCAGGAGAGAACTCCTTCGGCTGTAGTACCTCCATGAAAATATTTTCAGACGGGCAGTGTGCTTACGGGGTTTTGTCATCTCTCTCTAGTACTGAAGCTACCTTGTGACCGTCTTTTCGGTACTCGTCGGCTCGGAGAAATTTTCCCGTAGTGTATGTTGCCGGCGACACCGTAAAGTAGCTATCGATGAACATGAAATCGAGGGAGGGTTTTTTCGGGCATAAGCATCAACCTCACGCCCGATTCATCCTGGAGGGACAGAATCTGGCCGCTCTACCGAGAATTCCAAATCTCTGCCATCCTGAGGTTTGACGTGCCAGGGCATACGCTGTATCAACATGAATCGTACATAAACTGCAGGGGATCTGAAATTATTCGCTATGAACTTTTGTTATCTCCCTGATGTTTTTCCAGGGAGGACAATACCTCCGTGGCATGGCCAGTGACTCGGACTTTTCGCCATACTTCGACAATCGTTCCCTGCGGATCGATCAGGAATGTGGACCGCTCGACTCCCAGTAGTTCTTTTCCGAATAGCACTTTAGGTCTCCAAACCCGGTAGGCGGTGAGCACGTGGTGCTCAGCATCGCTCAGCAGGACCAGATGCAGCCCGTGTCTCTCCCGGAACTTTCGATGGCTTTCCGGTGTATCGGGGCTCACCCCAATAATCACTGCACCCGATTGTGCAAAATTCTCCAGCTCTCTGTTGAACTGGATGGCCTCGAGGGTACATCCCGGAGTGTTATCCCGGGGATAGAAGTACAGAATCACCCAGTTCCCGCGGAATTTTTCGAGACAGATTTCTGTCTCATCTGTATCCGGAAGACAGAACGGTGGGGCTTCTTCTCCGATCATGGGCTCTTCGGTCCTGGACATAAGACTACCAGCAGTAGCGGCGCTTTGAGACGATCAATGTTACGGTCATCAAATTTCGCAGGTCTCCCGGAGAGGAATCTGTGGTGTTAGAGGATCTGTTCGAATTCGTATCTATCGGAGTCAGACCGGTGTGTGTCAGTATGGAGTGTGCCTTCTGTCAGAACAGGAGGAACATGGACCTTTGTGATCTATATCGAGGGCGGAACCGTCTATCCATTCCTGGAGCGAATGCCGCGTGGTGAAAGATTATCGAACAACTCATCAGGATTTCGTCTGGATCAATTTGATCGTGTAGGCACGAGGTTTTTTGTTCTTTTTCATGTCCCTCACTTTCACTACATAAAAACCGTAACGAGGATCGCGTATTCCGTTATCAAATACCCGTTTCAGGAGAGCAGCGATCGAATAACGATAGGCTGGCGGCAACTGGAAGAAATTCACAACGTCCCGTGCGGTAATCTCTACCTGTCGCGATTCATGCGATGCGAGATACTGACAAATCAGATCAGATATGTAATACCTTTTCTGGGATTTCATGGCTCCGGGCCCTTATGGTAGTTCAACTCAGGAGATTGGTTGATTCGAGGGGTAATTGTCAGGCTTCAGTGTGATGGAGGGCATAAGTATCGGCTTATTTTATATAACTTTCGGCGGGGGTGGATGAGGTAATAAAAAAAATCAGTTTTTTGCGGCATGGAATAATATCATCCTGACCGGATTTCAGGGTTGTGCATGAAGGAGAAGATATTCTGCAATTAAAATTGTCGGGCGCCCTTTGAGGAAAAGAATTAGAAAGTCAGAACCGTGCACACAGGATTTTTAAGGTATATGGTGAGGGGTTCTCCCATCAGTGTTACCTCGAAACCAAGATCCTCCAGTTCGGAAGTTACCCCGTACAGATCTGCACAGGTGCGACACGACCGGAGAATGACCTTTCGTGCATGCAGCCTCTTCAACGAGGCCTGTACCTCCCGGTCTACCGAAGCAAGATGGGAGGAAGGGCCCCACGAAATCAGGGTGATCGTTTTCCACCAGCCTTTATCTGCTGCATTGGCCAGATACATGAACACCATCTTGAGAGCGACATCCCGGTCAGAGGAGGTCCATACTACCACGAGCTCGTCAGCGACTGGCTTGTTCACCGAAAAATCCGGGTTTATCTGATCCTTTGGCATATTCTATCACCAGCTTTTTCTTCGAATCCTTTAGGTCGAAATCGCATCCTGTTAGAGATGTTCGCGGAATATCGATGATTCCACCCCTCCACTGGGGACGAAATAGCGCGAAGAGATGATATGTGTTTGCACGGGGTCTTTTGATCACCCGGCAATGGCCGGGCCGGTGGGCTCCATAGTACTTCCATGGTTGCACGAATCTGTGGGTGCGACCGGATCATTAATGCTTCAATCTCTGCATTTGATCATATAGCTCGTTGTGATTGCTTGGTCATGGCGACTATCTTGATCGCAAGAAGGTTTATCATGTTAGACGTCGCGGAAAGTCCTCACGGTGAGCAAGTTGACAGAACTAGATCTACCACATCATGATATTGCCTGTCCCCATTGCGGGAAACGTTTTTCGAGCCAGAGCAAGTATCTGAAGCATCGCGATAATGAGCACCCTGAACAGTCTAGCCCTCCTGAAGAGAGCTGCACCCGACCCCTTGGCGGAACCTATACCATAAACAAGTAAGAGTGAAAGGTTCGCATTTCGATATGGAAGGAAGGTACCAGCTGGCGGGGTGAGGAGGGGGACTTTCCTAATATCAGAATCATTTTACTTTATACCGTTCAGGACTATGGGAAATGGATCATAGAGATTCAGTCTCTATCGTTTCCACCATCCGGCTCAAATATTCCAGCTGAAATCAAAAGCGAAAGAGAGCCTTGGACTTGAGATTCCATACCAAGATCTTCGATCATGACTCCTGCCGTCAAGGGGAACATCTTTCAGACGGCCAACTCTCCACTGCCTTTGCTCGGGTGTAGGAGACTCCTGAAGCAACCAGGCAGAGGAAGCCCGTAATTGCCATCACCAATGACGCGGCAGAAGAGAGAATCTATGAGCCCGCGTTCAGCACGGGACCGGTATATCCTGAAGCATTGCTACTGGTCACTAAGAGGATGCTTGCAAATGACACGCCCAAGGCCATTCCCAAGTTACGGAAGGTCGCATTGACGCTGGATGTGACTCCGATTCATCTATGGGCAGGGCCATAATGATCTCGGCGTTGTTCGGGTTCTGAAACAGGGCACCGCCGATAGTGAGTGGAATGAAGCCTGAGATGATCAGCCAGAGGTTTCTTTGCAGGGCAAAGGAGGAGAGAAGAAAAAGTGATATACCTGCTATAGCCATGCCCGCCATCGCATAGTACCGGAATAGTGATGATCGTACAACCATCCGGCCAGGGGAGACCCGACCACCATGATGAGTGGCATGATCAGGAAAACTACCCCCACCTGGGATGGAACGAGCCCGATCACGCCTTCCAGATAAAAAGGACCCACGATATTGACCATAAATATTCGCCGTAAAATAGAGAAAAGTAGCAAGGATGGGAAGACTGAATCCGTTCGTCCGGAAGATTGTCAGATCCAGAAGCGGTTCGGACGCCCGCCGCTCTACGATAAAAAGAGCACCAGTGCTGTCAAAAATAGTATCGCGAAAGTGGAGACTCCCAAAGTGACCGCGTGATCCACCGCCAGAATGGAGAGCAGGAACATGAGCGAAACCATGAAGGTGACCAAAGGACGGGACCTATCGGTAAATACGCCGGGGCATGCAGATACCGGTGGATGCTGATAGCAAATACTTCATGGCGAAAGGAAGGAGTAACACCCCGATGGGAACATTGATCAGAAAAATGTATTCCCAACCGAGAGAATCGACAAGGAATCCTCCCAAGCCGGTCCGGCGATGCTGCCCATCGCCACTGTTGCTCCAACGTACCCCATCGCCTTACCCTGTTCACCTTTTGCATACAGCTGGAAAAGGAATTGCACTGGAAATGGAGAAGATCATGGCGCCGCCGATGGCCTGGACGACCCGGAAGAATATCAGTAAAGGAAGCGTCGGAGAGAGACCCCCAAGCAAGGGATCCCAGCGTGAAGATGAAAAATCCCAAGATGAAAAGTCTTCCCCTCCCGAAATATTCCGAAAGCCGGCCAAAGACGAGGAGAAGGCTCGTCATGTCACCAGATAGGCAGAGACCACCCACTGGGATAACACCACCTTTACCCCGAAGTAGGTGGTAATAGTGGAAATAGCGCGATGTTCACCACATTTTCATCCACCACCGCCATGAAGATGGCGATAAACACGATGAAAGCGGCAAAGCGTGGAAGATCTCCCCCGTTTGCCATTTCGGAAAGAGTGGGCATCACCTGTGACTGTACAGTCAGTGCGTAAAGAGATGCACCTGCATGGTGGGTTCAGCGTCGATCGTTCGATACCTTAGTATAGGGGGAGAGTATATTTTGGACCATGGCCGAGCCGATAAAAGCAAGTACAGTGTGCCTGGTTATCGGGGCCGGGGTATTGATCATCGGTGCGTTTGTCCGGGGGAGACCCGATTACTGGGTGACAACAGAGGTGGGTGCAAGCATCATGATCATCTTTGCCGTTATACTTTTGATCCTTGGCGTTTTCCTGCGCTGGGGCAGCGACTATCTCCCAAAAAAGTAACGTCCAGTTCGGGCTCTCTGGAAGGGACGAAACAGCATGAGACTACCTAAAGAATCACTCTTCGTCCACCTCGATGCGTCTTCCCCTGCCGTAATATATATATGTTACTATCTGTAGTACAGGGTATGAACCGAATACCGTATCGGATAATCTATGTACTTATTCTGTTCTTGCTTTTGCCGGCGGGCGTCTCCGCCCTGGTTACGTATAATGGCGGCCAGGTGACCATCGATACCCCCGTTGCCGACGATGTCTTCGCGTCTGGTGGAACTGTGGATATAAACGCCCCGATCTCAAGCCTCATCGCAGCGGGGGGGACTATCAATATCAATGCGCCGGTTCAGGGCGATGTGATTGTGGCTGGCGGCCAGGTGAACGCGAACAGCAATATCTCTGGTAAACTGGTTGCCGCAGGGGGCAACGTGGTGTTGAGTGGGGATGTCGGTACCAACGTGGTGATCACCGGGGGTACGGTTGAAATACGGCAGGAAGCAACCATCGATCGTGATGCCCTTCTCTCCGGTGGCACGGTCACGAATGCGGGAACAGTGAAGGGAAACCTTACCGTCCGCGCCCAGACCTTTACCAATACCGGAACCGCAGGTCATCTCGATGTGCAGATGTCCGAGTCGCAGCGTGAATTCTCCCGTATATTCTCCATCTTTGGCGCGATCTTTACCATCGGAATGTTCATCCTCGGACTCATCCTGATCAAGCTGGTGCCCCGCGGATTCCTGGTGGTTGAGGGAGAGGTACGGCAGTCTGCAATTCTTAAGACCATTGCCGGATTTTTTGCCATCATTATCTCGTTTTTCATTCTGGTACTGTTATCCATCTCCTTGGTACTGTTACCCTTTGCACTCATCTGCTGGATGATCTTTTTCATCGCCCTAATTCTCTCCACGCTGTTTGTAGCCCTTGCATTGGGGCGGCTCATCGCGAGATGGACAAAGTGGGAGACAGCGAACGTTTGGATGATGTTTCTGCTCGGTTTCATCGTCCTGAATCTGTTGTTCTTGATTCCCGTGGCGGGATCAATCATTCTTGTCATCAGCGTGAGTCTCGGGTTTGCCTCGTTTTTCCATGCGATGTACGTGAACTGGAAAGTGTTAACCGGGGAATCCACTCCCCCGCCACCTCCGTCTCCCACCACGTCCTGAAGCATACTCTTTTTTTGGATCATGTCAGTAAAGCATCCAGAGATTCATGTCTTTCAATACAGGGGAACGAGCCTTTTTGTAACCGCGGAAGATCGGAGTTACGAATTATCCTCTGAAGTAAAGATGAGAGTAAAAATGCCGATGGAGATAGGTACGTCGCACGTAAAAAGATAAAAATCGGTGAGACTTCTCACTGCCTTTTTTCAAGCAGGACGCGGATCTTCTGTAACTCTTCCAGGATCTTCACTTCGACGGCATTTCTATCGGCACTCGCGACCGGAGTGCCGGTCCCTGTCCCGTCTCCGCCACTTCCCACCGCGCGAACCATCGCACGGATAAGCTCCCTCAGCTCTTCTGCGTGCACGATTGCCTCGATGCGGATCTCCGGCATCGCCTGGCCCGAGTACCCTGCAGTCTGGATGGAGAGGGTGGATATCTGCAGGGCGCGCATGACCGGGCCCTGCCTGATATCCAGATTGGTGATGCGGTTGTAGGGAACGATACCGGTCTTACGGAACCAGATTCCGCGTTTCCAGCTCATTTCATCCTCCCGCAGCTCGTACCACATATTCTGGTAATACAGACTGGCCCAGGTAAAGAATAGAATGATTCCGACCACAAATCCACCCAGGATCCATGTGTGAATGGAGAGA
>JAJRCP010000081.1 GCA_028678885.1 Methanomicrobiales archaeon | reverse complement strand
GAAGTTTCTTCTGCTCCACCGGTTGGAGTGTGGAGACCAGCGATTCCCCAGACAGAGAGGCCTTCTCACAGATCTCATGTGCCAGCTTTTGCCCGACCCGACTGAAATTTTCAACCAGAAAGGTCTCCAAGGCCATTTCTCCGCGTGCAGAGAGCATCCGTTTGAGCATTCCGAGCTCAATTCCGTGAGGATGTGGTTGAATTGCCTTTGGGCATGGGATAGGCTCTGCGGTGACCCGTTCGAACGTGGAGACCTCACCATCGATTTCTGCAGTGATGCGGGCATGAGGATTTACCACCGATGTGTATTTCAGATATTCGAAAAGGCGCTTCTTTGCTGCCAGAGAACTCTTGAACTCGATCTCCACCCGGGTCCCATGGGGGCGATCCCACTCCACTTCCTTTTGGGAACGGATATCCGGTTCATTATTCTCGGTTTTGATCATCAGTTCAAACCGGTACGCTTTCTTCCGTGCATCGGTTCGAGAGAGAATCACTGCGGGCATTCCGGTGGTCAGCTGGGCATATAGGATAGCAGCGCTGATCCCGATCCCCTGCTGGCCTCTGCTCTGCTTTATCTGGTGGAACCTCGATCCGTAGAGCAGTTTTCCAAAGACCGGTGGGATCTGTGCGGGGACGATACCGGGTCCGTTGTCCTCCACGCTGATACGGAAGACATCCTCTGATATTTTGCGGATGTGGACAAAGATGTCCGGCAAGACTCCGGCTTCCTCGCAGGCATCCAGGGCGTTGTCCACTGCTTCCTTGACCGTGGTGATGATTCCCCTTGTCGGGGAATCGAATCCCAGGAGATGCTTATTTTTCTCAAAGAATTCCGCAACGCTGATGCTGCGCTGTTTTTTTGCCAGCTCCTCAGCGGTCTCCAAATCCTTTCACCTCAGCAATAGCATCTCTCACTGATAGAACTTTTTGCTCCCCAGTATGAAGGTTCTTCAGTGAGACCAGCCCCTTTTCCTCTTCACGTTTTCCCAAGATAAGGGCAAAGTCCGCTTCTTTCGCGAGATGCGAGAGCTGGGAGCCAAGGCCTCTTTCCATCAGATCGGTCATGGTAGGGATTCCTGCCTTCCGGAACTGCTGTGCGATCCGCATTGCATATCCCCGACTCTCTTCAATGCATGCGATACCGGTAGTGACCGGGTTCGGGAGAGGAACCTCGCCCAGTGAGACCATGACTCGGTCAAAACCGATCGCGAACCCGCAGGATCCTACGTCTTCTCCACCGAAAAAGTGGGCCAGCCTATAGGTTCCACCCCCGACGATCTGATTTTCAGCTCCAAGGTTTTCAGCAAACCCTTCGAACACCACACCTGTATAATAGTCTAGACCGCGGGCTATCCCGAAATTAAAGGTATAGGGAATCCCTGCAAGATCCAGTAATTCAAACACCTTTTCAATCCGTGCTCTCTCCGGAATACTGCCGATCAAGGAGAAGAGATCTTCGAGATCCCCGCATGTGGTAAGATCCATCAGAGAATCGAGGAGATCCTCCCGATGGATAGTGATGAGGTGCTTCGTGAGACCTTCCATGTCCTTTTTGTCTAGAAATCCCATCACTGCATGCTGTACGGGGGGTTCCAAATCAGAAAGCAGATGCTTTACCGGTCCGAGGTGTCCCACCTTCATCTCGAACGTAACACCACTGCCTCTGAGGACGGCATCTGCCACACCGATTACTTCTGCTTCTGCATGGGGTGAATCTGCTCCGATCAATTCGACACCAAACTGCCAGAACTCCCTAAATCTGCCTTTTTGGGGGCGCTCATATCGGAAACAATCACAGAAATAATACCACCGGATTGGTTTGGGTATGGTCCTCCCATCATTTACATAAAGGCGGAGCACGGGTGCAGTAACCTCCGGGCGGAGAGCTTGTTTTCTACCCCCTTTATCCACGAAAGTGTACATCTCTTGAATAATTCCTTCACCGGAGCGTATGGTGAATAGTTCAAGATCTTCAAAGACTGGAGTGCAAACCTCACGGTATCCCCAGACCCTGGCAATCTCTCGCATCCGTGACTCAATGGATCTCCGCTGTTCCATTTCTTTAGGAAGAAAATCTCTGGTCCCTCGAGGCCTCTGCAACATTATGACTCCGCATCTATTTTTCTTTTGTACCTTTATCTTTTTTACACCCGCAACTTCCGAAAAAGCGTTCAATAGTGCTTTCACCGGTCCAGACCTGCTCCCGGGTTATTCTTCCCTGGAGATAGAGAGCGGCGAGAATCAGGCCAAGCCCGATGAGCTCATCGCCATAAATTGTAAAAAAAAATCCAACAAGGGCAAGCGCTGAATAGAGTACTCCCCGGTACGCCGCCCTCCGGTAACCCGGTCGAATCGTGGCGAGAAAAAGTCGAATATCACGGAACCAGAGGAAAAAAATTGCGATTACACCTAAAACAGCCACCCCGATGAGATACGTCATATTATACGATCATAGTTTATATCCGCTCATTTCATACTTTAACTAGTTCATGCACTCCCATGCGACGATACGAGACCTTCTGGAAGCAGTAAAGAGCGGGGACCTGCCCGTCGAAGAAGCAGAAGAACTGATCACAGGTTTGCGTCTGGAGCAGGTCGGGGGTATCGCTCGACTTGATATTGGTCGCATGGCCAGATGCGGGATACCAGAGGTCATTCTCGCTGAAGGAAAGGAGATCGCGGATATCATCCTGATCGCTCTATACCAAGTGCGTGCATCTGGAAGGAGTATTATCTCTCGAGTGAGGGATGATCACCTAGATGCTTTATCCGCTCTTTCAGCCAAGGAAGGTATTCAGTTGGAATACCGAGAAAAAGCTCGGATGGTTATCCTCACTGACGGGACTCCGGTTCAATCCCATGGTGGTGTGGTTGGCATACTCACTGCAGGAACTGCGGACATTCGGGTGGCAGAAGAAGCGAGGGTTATCGCGGAAGAGATGGGCTGTACAGTCCAGACATCGTATGATGTGGGTGTCGGCGGCATCCACCGCCTGTTCACCGCGCTGCAGGAGATGACCAGCGTACATGCCTTTGTAGTGGCCGCTGGAAGGGAGGGAACACTGCCATCCATTGTTTCCGGTCTCGTAGACCGACCGGTGATCGGTGTACCCGTAAGTACAGGGTACGGCCATATGGGGAAGGGAGAGGCAGCGCTT
>JAJRCP010000080.1 GCA_028678885.1 Methanomicrobiales archaeon | reverse complement strand
TCGTCCTGATCGTGATCTTGATCGTATATGTATTTGCGATCATGCAACATTCGGGTGAAATGGAGGCGAGAGCTCTCGCATTCACTTCTATTGTGATAGCAAATCTGGGATTGATCCTGACTAACCGTTCCTGGTCCGAGACAATTCTCAGCACCCTGAGAAGACCCAACCGGGCATTATGGGTGGTGTTCGGCGGGACCCTGCTCTTTCTAGGTTTGATTCTTACCATCCCACCACTGCAGGATCTTTTTCGGTTTAGCACCCTCGGACCTATGGAATTGGGATTCAGCATCGCAGCGGGATTGGTGAGCATTCTGTGGTTTGAATTTTTTAAATGGGTGAACCACCGCAGGATCCGTTTGCCTGCTGAATAGATTGACAATTGAACGAAGGGAATTGGGGAGTCGGGGTAAAAGGGATTAGGGAGAGTTTTCTGGTATCCGACCGAATGAGAGAATGTGGAATTATCAGGGACCCGGCAGCACCCTGCAGAATCCATTGGTGCAGCCACAGTGTCCAGCCCCGCAATCGATAGGACCTTGGCATACGTTCGTGCAGAGCTCCTTGCACACACCCTTATAAATTCGATTGATGCAGCTAGTGGGATGGCAACACAATGCAGGGACGCAGTCACTATCAATGGAACAGGCCGTCAGATTTGGGGAGATGGTGGTTGTCGAAGGCAGAGTGGAAAATGTGGTGGTTGGCGGTATTACATTTCCTCCCGGAGGCTGAGTTGCACAACCCGCAATACCAACTGACATCACTATCAGTGCTATCAATACGGTACCTGGGAAATGATTATCTCCTGACATGAGAGGCAATCGTATTTCCGTGATATAATAGTTACCCCGTCAATCTTCAGATCCGGTTGAAATAGCTGCTACCCTAATTTTATACCTGAAATTCATAGGATAGATCCACCAATCCTCTGCTTTTCAGAAAAGTCCACTCCTTATCCTATCCCGTTATACCCCGATATGGGTACTCTTAAGAATGCGATATTCCTTGATATTCTGGACAGCTCTCGGATCGGATTGATCCGGGTCGTGTGGCATCGATTGGGATGGTACTCAATGCTCTGGGGCATTTTCTTCTCATTTTTCTCGATGAAAACACTCCTATTTCAATTCTTATGATTGCCCTCGTTATTCTAGGATTGGGCTTTGCCCTGTTTGCCTACCCCAATACGAATGCAATCATGAGTTCCGTCACTCCGAGATACTATGGGGTGACTTCCGGAACACTTGGAACAATGCGCCTGGTTGGTCAGATGCTCTCCATGGGGGTCGCGATTATGATCTTTGCCCTGCTTATAGGAAGGGTTGAGATTACACCCAGCGTATATCCCACGTTCCCCACATCGGTGAGAATTGGATCTCCCTTCTTTACAATCCTCTGTGCCATCGGTATCTATCCTTCGATGGCGCGTGGAAGAATGACAAAGGTATAATCGAATTTGGGCGCAATGGTACGAACATTTCGGAAGAGGCATTGACAATACGAGAGACAATGATATCTGTGTATGGAAAGCGATTCGCGATCCCCGGGATCCCATTTCCTAAAAAGCCTGGACGATTATCTCATGCAGGAACGGCGAACAATTACCGGGGACAATCTCTTCAGGCTTTATTCCGATTGCATCTCCGAAATTACGCGATGCAAGGGAAATTCTCATGGATTTCACGGTTTATCTGAATTCTTAATTTTCCGCTATATCTTCCATACATTCGGGGGGAATTTTACAGCAAAAAAAATTTCAAGAGATACCTATGAGTTCCTTTCGGAAACTGACAGCTCACTGAGAATTGGACAGGGTATTCCCATCCATAGTTTTCACAAGCGCCACCATCCTGATATCGTGATATCTGATGCCAGTGGAGTACGCTCGGTCATACAAATAAAAAACCAGATCGCAGAGGGAATAAATGAACTCCGTCAGGAGGTTAGCACTTTTGAGACCCTTAGGCAGAAATATCCAGAGATGCACTCAATGCTGGTGATTTTTCATGGAAATATTAATCCAGCGGAGATATCCTACCTCGAAAAAATTCAGAAAGATACAACTTGGTTTACGTATGCAATTCTGGAGGGAAACCAGCGGAATTTTGAGGAAATCGTGGACTTTGCGGTGAAAACAAAGGATAAAACCTTTTCAACGGCATAACAGAGGAAGAGACGATGATAAACTCTACCGTTCTGTGGTCTACCAAAAACAAAAAGGATTCTGTTCCCAATATCGGTCGATGCGATCGGGAAAAAAGAATGATAGATCTGGCTCCCCGGTATCATGGATGGGGCAGCCGCCGTTCCATGTCACAAAATATGATGGGAGCTTTTCATTTTCTTTTTGAAATGAACGTTTAGAGGTCGTCACCTTCGGTAAAATAGCCTGGTGCAAAATGCAATGTTTTTATCAGTCTCTTTTCGATAATGCCTTATTTAAGGAGTGGAAAGGCTCTCTAGATTCTGCTGCATTTTCAACATCCCAATTAGATCCCCCTTTCACAGAAAAAATGGACACGGAATCATTTGGAAATTTCCTTCACCATCATCTTTCCACATACGAGACATAGGGGTGTGCTATGACCGGGTCCAAATTTATATTCAAGATGGTAAGGCTTCGCTTTTTGAAACGGGGTCCCTTCATGATTACAACAATACATTTCCATTGCATCACCTCCTGTCCGGTTCTACCCGATATTTGGCATGGGCCATATTCTCGGTAAAAGAATAAATAGTTTCTATATCGCCATCATTGGGTAAAAATTCGGTTATATTGGGTTATATAGGTATAACGAATCACTTTACAGATGTGGCAATTTTTTTTCTTCAAAAAGGAGTAACAGGGAACAGCCCAAAACTAAGGCAGGAGGGCGATCCCATTAAGAATGAAAGAACCTACAGCCTTCCCTTGTAAAAATTTGTGAATTTTCCGATGGAAGAAATGGGTGGCTTTCTGGATAAATACAGATTTGTTTGATATGATTTAATGGATATATCGCTTTTACACACTCAGATCAAAGATCATCGCTCATTCAGTCGGAGTTGTACGGAACATGATTATGGAACAGATCGTTGCCCTTATGTCAAATTAAGTAGATCAAACCTAACACCAAATCTAAATATGAGGTTACACCGGGGAAAATCATGGGCGATACAGTAAAAGGACTCTCATCAGATGAGGCAGAGAGGCGGTTGGAAAAATATGGAAAAAATGAGATCTATCACCGCCAGAGGATCAGCTTTCTTGG
>JAJRCP010000079.1 GCA_028678885.1 Methanomicrobiales archaeon | reverse complement strand
TACATTCTTGCACCAAAAAAGAAATAGACGTGTGCGATAGATATATATATGCGCACCAATACTGCATGGCAATACTGTACGGCAATTATGAAAAGCAGAGTTTTCCGATTTAAAAATAAGGGCAGATTTCAGGTTTTTCTGGATGACTGGTTTTGAAAATCCAGCATTTCCCTACTGTATGGTAGCACTCCCGATTCGTCGCCACTGCCTTCAGATCTTTTGGCATCAGCCCGATGCAAATTCACGGACCTTCACTGACGCATCTGGCTGAAGCGGAATACCATGCCCAGGAAGCATGATATCAAAATTGAGGGTGGCAATCTTTTTGATCGATTGGTGTGCTTGATTCATATTTGGCGTGAACTGAGCTGGCGGGCCCTCTAAGTTTGCACCATCAAACCTGAGCGTATCGCCCGCAAACAGGACACCAGATACTGTATCAATGAGGCAGATACTTCCTGGAGTGTGACCGGGGATGTGGATACAGGTTAGGCCTTCGATGGTATCGCGGTCTTTTAACAGGATACCCGGTTTGAAAGGCCCAGATTTCATGTATACGCTCAGAATCCGGAAAAAAACCCCTCTCCAGCCTTTCGGGACCGGCATGCGTTTCCTGCCGGATACAAAAGCCGAATCAGCTTCATGGATGGCTACTTTGGCAGTGCTAACCGCTTTAAGAGCGTTGACATTGCCGGTATGGTCGAGATGATAATGAGTTAAGATGATAGTCCTGATATCTGAAGGTTTACGTTTGAGCGTTCCCTGAATATACGTAATAATTTTTTTACTATTATTGGGAAGTCCAGTATCAATGAGGATTAGTCCGTCCCTCGCGATGACATAACAGTTGCCGTTGACATTGTCAACCTGATGTATTCCAGGAACGATCTCCATAATTTCACTGACTGTCAATATAGTATTTTGAGTATATGCGAATATCGGTTAACGTAACTTGGTAGTACGACCGGTAACAATCGGATCAAATATCGTTGAAATATGGTAAGATTCGATATGAAGCGTCTTAATCTAAAGACTAGGTGCACGCAAAAGAATGGTTTCGGTTAAATCCTTTGTGTTGATCCGTGAAAAATTCAGTGCCTTTGAATGCAACTAAGGGTTAATTTCTTCGATAGTGTTTCAATATCATGAATGTTTTATTGCGATATTAGAAAGGACGTTTGCCGCATCTTCACACTTATCTGTGGCAAGTTCCAACCGGTCATATACATCCTTACATTTGATGATATTCATTGCATCCGATGTTGTAAACAGAGCCGTAATTGCCTGGGTAAGGACCTCATCGGCAACATTTTCAAGCCTATTGACCTCTATACACCGATCCTCAATCAATCGTGGATCTTTTATTGATCTGATATGCTTGACTGCTTCTGCCAATTCCACCGCTGAGAGCTGGATTAATTGAGCTAGTTCATGCATATACACGTCAGTCTCAGTAATGCCGTAATGCTCCATTCTCCTGGTGGTTCCATCGATAAAATCGAGCACATCATCGAGAGCAGATGCCAAGCGAGAAATTTCTTGCGGTTCAAACGGCGTGATGAAGTTCACATTTAGTTGTTCATAGATTGCGTGGGCAATCTCGTCTCCCTCATGTTCAATGTCTTTGATTTTTTGTATTTTTGGTTTGATGTCTTTGTAGTCATCAAGGAGCAATACGAGTTCATTTGAGCCCTTCACAACCGTTTCAGATAAACGCTCAAAGAGGTCAAAAAAAATCTTATCCTGAGGAATTATCCATTCTTTAATGCTCATATCTTATCATATATTTCGAGAGACTATAAACAGCAACCCAATGTCGACTAAAAAAATGGAATTTACTAGGAATAGGATTCAATTACTCCCGACATTGCAGCACTCCGTGGTGCCAAGGTGACCTTTAAGGTGCGGTATCTGGACTGCAGTTCTTGTTACACTCGATCTCCTTTTCCCTCCGAACGCGAATATATTACTAGTCCATTGGGAAAAGTACAAATGATGAAGAATGATTCCATAGTCTTCCACGGAACCCTGCAGCAAATGCTCGAGAAGGTGGAAACGGGGGAGATGGTTCCCAAACTCCAGGCATCGCATGCCCCCATGTGCAAATTTTTTACTGCGTATTATGTTATAAGCGGTATCCGCCATGTGGTTCCTCTCGTACACGGTCCGACCGGCTGCCCCCTTTACATGTCTGACTTTGTCAGGACCAGGGAATGTTGCGAGATTCGGGGAGTACCCCTCGAACCGACTGCTTCGACTGTCCTTGATGAAAGCCATGTTATCTACGGGGGCGAAGGAAAGCTCTTGGAAGCGGTGAAAGAAGCATACGCGAAGTATCACCCTGATCTCATCGTCATTCTCTCGTGTTGTTGTTCAGGAATCATCGGCGAAGATGTGGAGAGCATCGCTCGCGAGGCAGAGAAACTGGTTGGCTGCCGTGTACTGGCACTCCGGAGTGAGGGGTTTGGTGGCGATTTTCGATCCGGATATGAGGACGCCTTCAAGCTCATTATGGAGCTGATGGAACCTCCTAGACAGAAGAGGAAGGGGACGATCAACATTCTCGGGGCCCGCTGGGGCCCTACCACCACCGAGTTTGATATGGACCTGGATGAGATAGAGCGCCTTCTGGATGAGGTTGGAATCGAAGTGAATGCCGTCATCGCGGGAGGATGCACGGTTGAGGAGCTGAAGAGGGCGCGGGAGGTGGAACTGAATGCCTCCTGGTGCTACGATTGGGGGCAGAAACTCGGCGATCTGATGGAGGAACGATTCGGTATTCCGTACAGTAAAACCGGGCAACCATATGGTCTCAGGGCAACGGAAGAATGGCTCCTTGGGATTGCACAGCCCTTGAGGCTTGAGGAGAAGGCGCGTACCGTGATTGAGAGAGAGACACAACAGGTGGCGCCGGATCTTGCCTATCTGAAGCAGGCCCTCGAAGGAAAGACCGCGATCATTGAGATATCGGAGTTTCCAGGACCCATACGGGCACTTTCCTTGGCGCGGATGGCAGAGGAATTCGGCGCCCATCCAGTGGTTATCAATGTTCACCCCTATACTATCAAAGAGCGGATGCCCAGTATCAAATTCTTGCTTGAAACCGGGGTGAACCCCGAAATCATCCTCACGCGGGGACTCTTCCGGCTGGGGAGCTTCCGGTCATCCAAGGAGACGGAGGACGAGCTTGAAGTGATTGTCCGCGAGTATGAGGACCCCATCTTCTTTGGAAACGCGGGCCGGTTCCCTCCCTGTCCGGTGGTAAACCTGACCCTTATGAATCCCGCGTTCCAGCCACAGTACGGGTTCCGTGGTATTACCAATATCGCAGCACTTGTTAGACAGGCACTCGAAAATAAAGATCTCCCACGCTCACGGCTGCTCCGGGGAATGCTCTATGGACCCAGAACAACCTGAGGTACCGGCTGATCTGGTGACTGGGCTTTCCGAGAAATGCCGCGATCCCTATCTTCGGTGTGCATTCCATGGCGCTGCACAGACGGCATTAGGAGTGAGCGGTTCTGCGCTGCTCGCCCATTCACCGCAGGGTTGCGAATATCTTGTAAACAATGCTTTTTCCTCCCAGGAATGCGACTACATGGAGACGATAACCCTATGCACGAAGTTGTGCGTGGATGAGATTGTGCATGGTGGGGAAGATCTCCTCGTGAGAACCATCCGTCAGGCAAAGGAGCTCCCTATCTCTGCGCTGTTCGTACTCAGTGCCTGCGGCCCAGAGATTGTGGGAGATGACATCGTCGCGGTATGCGAGGACCTGCAACCCGAGGTGCGATTCACCCTCATCCCCATCGAATGCGCCGGTTTCCGCGGATCGCAGTATGATGGTATCGATATCGCTCTTGATACGATCCTGCGAAAGCTTGTGAAAAACGACGCGGAGAAGATCTCCAATTCGGTGTGCCTTATTGCCCCGCATGCGAACGCCAACCCGACTTGGATTGCAGATCTAGCTTGGGTTAAGCAGGTCCTATCTCAGATGGGCATCGAGGTGGTTGCGACTCTGACCCACCGGACCCGACTGAGCGAGATCGCGAACGCTACGTCTGCTGAGACAACTCTTCTCTTAAGCCACGATGCCGGACGGAGGGCAGCAGAGTACCTCCAGAACACGTATCACCTTGAATCGGTAGGTGATGGGATACCCCTCCCGATTGGACTTACCAATACGCAGCGCTGGCTGACTGCGCTGGGGGAGCGATTTGATGCGCAATCCGCCGCTGAGAAGATGATTGCGGATGGGGAGAAAATGGTCATGGCGACATGTCGTCGGAAGTGGCCAATGGCACGATTTTTTTATCGGACTCCTGCGGCGATTGTGGCTGATGCCACAATAGGAATCCCCCTTGTCCGGTTTGTCACGGAAGAGATGGAGATGACGCCGGCACTGGTCGCCTTGTACTCTTCCCAGCCTTCGGCAAGGGTTCTGCTGGAGGGTGAACTTCGTGATCTCGGCTTGGCACCTAAAGTGGTCTACGGTACAGATGTATATGAGACGAGGAAGAGCTTAGGTGAGGTGAAACCCCGGGTCATCTTCGGGAGTACAATTGAACGGCACGCTAGTGAGGGCATGGGAGTTCCGTATATTGTGGAGGTGGTGAGGATGATGCGCCAATTCAGGTTCATCAACAGGGAATACTTTGGATATACCGGCATTTTGAATCTTTTCGAATGTGTCCAGAATGAATGGACCCTCCGGTGGCGTTCGAAAGAGAAGAGATACGAAGCGAAGTGGTAACCACATATGAGACAAATCGCAATCTACGGCAAGGGAGGCATCGGGAAGAGTACAATTGCCTCAAACCTGTCGGCTGCCCTGAACGAGAAGGGATACACTGTCTTGCAAGTCGGGTGCGATCCCAAGCATGATTCGACACGGATTCTCGCAGGAGGCCAGTTTATCCCCGCCGTCTTGGAGACATATAGGGATCAGTTGAGGATAGGCAAGGATGAGTATGCGATCAAGCTTGACAAGATCGTGTTCCGGTCGCCCGCTGGAATTTATCTGGTGGAGGCGGGAGGGCCAGAACCCGGGGTCGGCTGTGCGGGTCGCGGTGTGCTGACCGCGTTGCAGATTCTGAAAGATCTCAAGGCATTTGAGACCTACGGGATTGATGTAGCGATCTATGATGTTCTTGGCGACGTGGTCTGCGGGGGTTTTGCCATGCCCATCCGTGAAGGGTTTGCAAGAGAGATCTACCTCATTTGCTCCGGGGGGTTCATGAGTATCTATGCAGCAAACAATATTGCCCGGGCGATCCAGCGCCTGGCCCGGCGGGGCGACACCGGACTTGCCGGAATTATTTGCAACAGCAATGGCGATGAGGTGTTTGAACATACTATGATCCCGGAATTTGCCGCCAAACTGGGTACCAGTTTTGTTCAGTTCATCCCCCGCAGTCCAGTCATCCAGGCCTGCGAGCTCGAAGGCCGATCGGTAGTGGAGCACTCACCCCATTCGCGAGAGGCAGACATCTTCAGGGATCTGGCAGAGGCGATAATCAACAATGATTCACGAGTGATACCCTCGCCAATAAACGACCTCGCAGTACTGGAGCAGGTATATCGTCAGCACGTGAGCAAAAAATGAAGCACCTAAGATGGCAATAGAGGTTTACGGCAGGAATATTTTTAATTTTTAAAGATGGATCTGGTATAACCACTTGTAAGAATTACAACTTACATTCTCCTAACTTTAGAAGAAAGAGAGTGATCTCAGTTGTAAGTTATATGTTTTGCACCGATATTCATAGAAAAATATACGATACATCACATATATTACAAATGCACTGAGGGCTGTAACAGGAATTGTCAGAACCCACGCCATCACAATGCGACGCAACACAGTCCATTGCACAGCAGCGTATCCATGTGTGGCTCC
>JAJRCP010000078.1 GCA_028678885.1 Methanomicrobiales archaeon | reverse complement strand
GAGGGAGGAAGCGGGGATGCGAGAAGTAAAATCGAGAATCTCCGTGCCATGGGTATCCCCGTCGCCTCCCGGCCGAGCGAGATACCAGATCTGATCAGAGGCCTCCAATGAATGAGCCCCTGATGGTCAATACCGCGGTGGATATCGCACATCAGTTAGGAGCACGAGCGGTGGTCTCATTCACCAAACCCTTCGAATGCACCCCTCGAGTCCCCATCATCTGGGTGCAGGATCTCCAGCTCGAGATCCTGAAAGACCTCACTATGCATGACATCCTGGAAGTCTGCGAGCAACATATGTTGGATGCTGCAATCCAGCTCTACCTCTCCCGAAGGCTGGAGGAAGGAATTGTCGTGGGAGTCTTCCCCTATGCGATCCTGATCTATGACATGGCAGAGGGAAAGAACTTCATCAACGCACGTGATTTCGAGGATATCGTTCCAAGGGACGTCATGTATGCCACTCTCCGTCTGGCCCAAGAGATCGCCATTGAGGGAAGGGAGGGGAGGAGCATCGGTACGGCGTTCGTCATTGGAGACCGGGACGCGATCTTTTCCCGCTCCCGGCAGTCTGTCCTGAACCCCTTCGAGGGACAACCCAGCACTGTCTGTGACCTCCGGAATCGAGAGAACTGGGAGAGTATCAAGGAGTTTGCCCAGTTAGATGGGGTCTTCGTGGTAAGCCGAGAGGGATATGTCCTTTCCGCCGGTCGATACCTGGATCTGAAAACCCAGCTCGCAGCGCTCCCGGCAGGTCTTGGTGGAAGGCATCGTGCCATTGCCTCCATCACTACAGAGATTCCAGCGGTTGGTATCACTGTCTCGGAGAGCGGTGGAGTGGTCCGAGTCTTTCGTGATGGGATGTGCAGACTTTCCATCCGATCCGATGTGCGGGTACGATAGATCTGTTAACACCAGTAAAAGAGACACCATTGATGTGTGAAATGGTCTGGGGAAGCAAATATCTCTGTACTATTGCTTCTTCCACTCCTTCCCCGCCGCGAGTAGAGCGTCAGCGAACATGTCCGTAAAATAGGCGTGACAGTACGTTCCCACTGTCTTTTGAGTACACAACCCATCCCTGCCCTCCTGTATTCCCTGGCCTCGTGAAAGCCGCACCGCAAAACAGGCATCCCGGTCGCAGTCAAGTGCCGAGTAATGAAACTCGTGCCCACGGTAGGAGAGACCTTTTGGCAGTAGTGGGGATGCACCGGAACTTTCTGCCTCGATGTACCCGAGTGCTTGGAATCGGGGGTACATGGTCACATCTGCTGGAAGTACCCCAGCCATCTGATAAACCTGAACATTGGTCTGTAATTTCCTGCAGAGATAAGTTAGCCCTCCGCATTCTGCATAGACGGGCATCCCAGATTCAGCCGCCCGGTATATATCCCTTATACAGGGGGAGGAGGCGAGAGCCCCTGCATGCAACTCCGGATACCCTCCGCCAAGATAAAGAAGATCTGCCTCGGGTAACCGATCCTGCAACGGAGAAAAGTAGACCAGGTTTCCTCCCCTCCGTTCGAGTCGCCGGAGATTTTCTTCATAATAGAAACAAAAGGCGGGATCCCGGGCTACTGCCACCCGTGCAGAAAAGGCTTTTTCAACCTCACCGGATTCGATCGGGAGAAGAGGGGGGATTTTCGCATCACGCAGGAGAGCATCAAGATCACAGGACTTTTCTATGAGTGGACCCCATTTCTGCATCGTATCGTCCTCTCCGGCCATAAAAAGACCCAAGTGACGGCTTTCTGTAGTCCGCTCTGGATCAGCAGGTATCCATCCATATACAGGTACCGCAAGGGAGCTCTCGATCATCTGCCGGTGATGCCTGCTTCCTACTCGGTTGAAGATCACTCCCCCAACCTTCACGTCTGGGTCAAAGGTGGAGTAGCCATGGATGATTGCATGTGCACTCCTCGATATCCCGGTCACATCCACGATGAGGATCACTGGAAGCGAAAGGATCCGAGCCACGTCCGCTGTACTGCCGGTCGAACTGCCTTCCAGCCCGTCGAACATTCCCATCACGCCTTCGATCACCCCGATGTCCGCTCCTTGCGATGCATGGACAAATGTGCGGATCACCTCCTCTCCTCCCATCATGACAGGATCGAGATTCCGAGAAGGCTTCCCACAGATGGCGGAATGATGCGAGGGATCGATGAAGTCGGGCCCCACCTTAAAGGGCTGCACACGGTATCCTCGTGCAATTAGAGCGGCCATGATGCCACATGCGACTGTGGTTTTGCCGCAGCCAGAATGAGTGCCAGCAATAATGAGGGTGGGGATCATCCAGCTAACAAATGGGAAGTGACGGTGAATGAATGTTTGGAGATCCTTTGGATAATTCGATAAAGGAAACCGTTAAATTTTGCCCTCTCCTTGTAATTTTAGCAAATCGTATTGCAGATGGTCGAACCATGAGCGCCAAGAAGAAACGGAATATCAGCGTAGAAACCATCAACCAGACGCCTATCGAATCACGAGAAATAGAGCTAGTCGAGAGGAAAGGGATAGGACATCCGGATAGTCTTGCTGACGGAATCGCAGAAGCGGTCAGCAAAGCCCTCTCTCATGAATATGTAAAATACTGTGGAGGGATTCTGCATCACAACACTGATCAGGGAGAAGTGGTAGGTGGTGAAACTATTCCTGCCTATGGTGGAGGGAAAGTCATCAAACCCATCTATGTCTTGGTGGTAGGACGGGCGACCAAACACTTTAATGGAGTCGATGTTCCTGCTGATGCGATTGCCCTTCGCGCCGCACGCGACTATCTGCGAGACACCCTCCCACGTCTGGATCTCGAATCAGACGTAGTGGTAGACGTCCGCATGGGAGTTGGTTCCACCGACCTTCGCGATGTATTCACCTCCTGCGGAAGCGGAGTTCCCCGGGCGAATGATACTTCCTTCGGAGTGGGACATGCACCTTTCAGCGAGACCGAGACCATCGTGAAGAGTGTCAGCGATTATCTCGACGATACCCTCCGAAGGGAACACCCGGTATTCGGACCTGATGTGAAGATCATGGGGCTGCGTAATTCCGATAGTATTACCCTGACCATTGCCTGTGCCATGATCGATAGGTACTGTGAAGGAATACAAGAATATCTCGATATGAAGACCCTTCTCGCAGAGGAAGCCCTTCAAATCGCTCAGAAACACACCAAACGGAAAGTGCAGGTCTTTGTCAATACCGCGGATAATGTGGACAAGGAGTCGGTATATCTGACAGTGACCGGTTCTTCTGCAGAGATGGGAGATGATGGATCGGTGGGAAGAGGTAACCGCTGCAATGGGCTGATCACCCCCGGCCGTCCTATGAGCATAGAGGCAACCAGTGGGAAGAACCCGATTAACCATATTGGGAAGATCTATAACCTTCTCGCAAATCAGGTCGCCCAGGAGTGCGTAGAGAAGGTGGACGGGATTGATGAGATCTATCTTCGGTTTCTCTCTCAAATAGGACGGCCTGTCGATTATCCCCTCGTGGCAAGCGCCCAGGTACTTCCCAAACCCGGCATGCGGGTGGATATCATCAACTATGACATCGAGAAGATTATCGAAGAATCCTTGGAGAACATCACCTCTATCACCCGCAAGGTCATCAATGGCGAGCTCAAAACGTTCTGACGTCCTCCGCCTAGCAATTCCAAACAAGGGCAGGATTGCGCAACCGGTACGGGAACTTGTGGAAAAAGGGGGTCTACACCTCCTGGATGCAGATGAACGCCGGCTAGTCGCTAAGACCATGGATCCCCATGTGGAGGTTCTCTTTGCAAGACCCATCGATATTCCTGCGTATGTGGAGAGTAGGGCAGCCGATCTCGGGATTACCGGAAGAGACATGGTAGCTGAAAAGGAAGCACAGGTACAGGAGCTTCTGGATCTGAGGATCGGTCGTGCCCAGCTGGTGGTGGCGGTACCCGAAGACAGCAGAGCAGAAAATATACAGAGCCTGACCGGAGCACGGATCGCGACCGGATTTCCGGCTATCACCTCCGTTTACTTCCGGAAGAATAGCGTTTCAGTGAGCCTCGTACATGTAGGAGGTGCATGCGAGGCAACCCCCGAACTCGGGATAGCAGATGCGATTGTTGACCTGGTGAGCACCGGTACCACTCTCCGCACCCATCACCTTCGAATCCTTGCACCGGTGATGGACACGAGCACTATCTTGATAGCAAATCCCGCTGCCCTTCGGGATATGGGGGAGAAGGTGGATGAGATCACCCTGGCTCTCGAAAGCGTGATTCGGGCGCGTGGTCAGTGCTACCTGATGATGAATGTCCGACGTTCTTCGGTAGAAGAAATAAAAAAACTTCTCCCGGGGCTGAGCGGCCCTACGATCATGGATGTTGCTTCTTCGGAGGATCTGGTCGCAGTCCATGTGGTAGTTGCGGAGGAGCGGATCTATCGTCTGATTAACCAGCTCCGGAAGGCAGGGGGCCGGGACATCCTTGTCATCCCCATCGAGCGGATGATTCGCTGAGAAGAACATGAGAATCTTTCCCGCTGTCGACATTCTTGAGGGGCGTTGTGTCCAGCTC